>NZ_JAQRFJ010000032.1:0-43151 GCF_028599065.1 Xenorhabdus sp. PR6a
TTGGAGAGGTGGGGTATCTGAAAAACCCTCCAAACAGTCCAGCAATTGCTATAAATAATGATAACATAACATTTCTCAGCTTGGCGTCCGTCGACATTACTGCTGTTGTCACAAAAAGCAATAAAACACAGTATAAATATACTTATAAAACTGATCCTCAGAGACAGTTTATAGCCATGAACAACAAATATCCCAATGCTTCAGACGCAAATGGTAATAGTGAGAATTGTGAGAGTACTGGTGCTATTACTCCTATACGTGCTGAATTAATGTCATCAGGATCAGGTACAGCATTAATTGAAGAATATAATAATCCTTATAACTTTGGTTTTCTGGATGATTTTAAATTAACGAATCAATATCTATCTGACATTAAGATGTTAGAAACTCGACCAGCGCAAGGGAATTATTTACTATTTAGCACTTTCTCAGGGATTGAAGACCCCCTTGGGGGAAATCCTCCTAAGGGATTCGTTGTCTGTGTAGAGAATAAAAAATAGCCAGTGACTGGCCTCGCCCGATAGGGCGAGGTTTCCCGCTTTACAGGCTGCCGCCCGTGCTTAGGCAGCCTGCATTTTGCTAACCCGCTAATACATGACCGCAACTTCTAAGGTGATACACCTCACATTTATTTCACTCTGTGGTTATAACGTGTAAAATAGCAGCATATTTTTCGTTAGATGCGTGCCGCGGCGTTCTGCCATGCTGCACTTATCTAATATGTTCTCAAATAGCTAAACGGTAAAAATACTTGTCAATTAATAACTTAAGAAATATCGCCATCATCGCTCACGTCGACCACGGCAAAACCACGCTGGTGGATAAACTCCTGCAACAGTCCGGTACTTTCGGTGAACGTGCTGCAACCACTGAACGTGTGATGGACTCCAATGATCTGGAAAAAGAACGTGGTATCACCATTCTGGCAAAAAACACCGCGATTAAATGGAATGACTACCGTATCAATATCGTAGACACCCCGGGCCACGCCGACTTTGGTGGTGAGGTTGAGCGCGTGATGTCAATGGTTGACAGTGTTCTGCTGTTGGTGGATGCGATGGATGGCCCAATGCCACAGACCCGTTTCGTCACCCAGAAAGCATTTGCTCATGGCCTGAAGCCTATCGTGGTGATCAACAAAGTTGACCGCCCTGGCGCACGTCCTGACTGGGTAGTGGATCAGGTGTTTGACCTGTTTGTGAACCTTGGTGCTACCGATGAACAGTTAGATTTCCCGATCATTTATGCTTCTGCACTGATGGGCGTTGCCGGTAACGAGCATACCGAGATGGCGGAAGACATGACTCCGCTGTATCAGGCTATCGTCAATCACGTTGAACCGCCGAAGGTTGACCTTGATGGCCCGTTCCAGATGCAGATTTCGCAGTTGGATTACAACAGCTATGTCGGGGTTATCGGTATTGGCCGTATTAAACGCGGTACAGTAAAACCAAACCAGAACATTACTATCATTGATAGCGAAGGAAAAACCCGCAACGGTAAAGTCGGTAAAGTCTTTAGCCATTTGGGGCTGGAGCGTATCGAGTCCGATAAGGCGGAAGCGGGCGATATCATCGCCATTACCGGTCTGGGCGAGCTGAATATTTCTGATACCCTGTGTGAAGTCAACGCGGTTGAAGCGTTGCCGGCACTGGCGGTTGATGAACCGACCGTCAGCATGTATTTCTGCGTCAATACTTCCCCGTTCTGTGGCCGTGAAGGTAAATACGTGACTTCCCGCCAGATCCTTGATCGCCTGAAAAAAGAGCTGGTGCATAACGTTGCGCTGCGCGTTGAGGAAACGGAAGATCCGGACGCATTCCGCGTATCCGGCCGTGGTGAATTGCACCTGTCCGTGCTGATCGAGAACATGCGCCGTGAAGGTTTCGAGCTGGGCGTTTCTCGTCCAAAAGTGATTTTCCGTGAAATTGATGGCCGCAAGCAGGAACCTTTCGAGCAGGTGACGCTGGATATCGAAGAACAGCATCAGGGTGACGTGATGCAGGCGTTGGGTGAGCGTAAAGGTGAAATGCGCGACATGCTGCCGGACGGAAAAGGCCGCGTGCGTCTTGATTACGTGATCCCAAGCCGTGGTTTGATCGGCTTCCGTACTGAATTCATGACCATGACGTCGGGTACCGGCCTGCTGTATGCCACATTCAGCCATTACGACGATATTCGTCCGGGTGAAATTGGCCGTCGCCTCAATGGCGTACTGATTTCCAACGGACAAGGCAAGGCCGTGGCTTACGCGCTGTATGGCTTGCAGGAGCGCGGTAAATTGTTCCTGGGTCACGGTACTGAAGTGTATGAAGGCCAGATCATCGGTATTCACTCGCGTTCAAATGACCTGACCGTTAACTGTCTGACGGGTAAGAAACTGACTAACGTGCGTGCATCGGGAACAGATGAAGCAACAACCTTGTCTCCACATATCAAGAAAACCCTGGAGCAGGCGTTGGAGTTTATTGACGACGACGAATTGGTTGAAGTGACGCCAGAGTCAATTCGCCTGCGTAAGCGCCATCTGACTGAAAACGATCGCCGCCGTGCAAACCGCAGCAAAGACGTTTAATTGTCAGATTACGCATTGCGTGTCACTGCTTCAATATAAATAGATTAGGGCACTTCGGTGCCCTTTTTTGTGGGGGCGCCGGATAGATCCAACTTCATCCTTCTCTGAAATTGACCAAACAGATCATCGGCATCTTTCGCTTGATGGATATCGATTCTGTTTTCACTGTTATCAATGGGTTTAGCCGTCGTTTCGTTAGGGATACGCATATCGAACGGTAAAAACTGTGATCGTGTCTCAAATACTGAGTTTCTTTGTTAAACAGAGTGCACATCTCTTAACAAAATTATGATAAAAGTACCCAACAATAAGCGTCAGTCAGGGGGCGATATGTTGTATATTTTCGATTTGGGTAACGTAATTATTGATATTGATTTTAAAAGGGTACTGGCTGTCTGGAGTAATCTGAGTGGGACACCGCTGGCAACATTGACCGCAAAATTTTCACTGGGAGAGACGGTTGAAAAACATGAGTGCGGGCAAATCAGTGACACTGAATTTGCAGAAAGGATATGTGATGAAATGGAGATCGCACTCAGTTTTGAGCAATTTGCCGAAGGCTGGAATGCCATTTTTGTTGGTATCAGGCAGGACGTCACTGAGTTAATGAATAAATTACGTGCCCAAGGGCATCGTGTTGTTGTTTTGTCGAATACAAACCGTCTGCATCTTGATTATTGGTCAGCACATTATCCTGAGATTGCAGCTGCAACGGATTTCCTTTACTTATCTCAAGATATGGGGATGCGTAAACCCAATCCCGATATTTTTAACTATGTGCTTGTCGCAGAAGGTGTGACCGCCGATCAAGCCATTTTCTTTGATGATCTTTTAGAAAACGTCGAAGCAGCAAAAAACTTAAATATCAATGCCATTCATGTGGCTGACAGGCATGTGATCCCTGATTATTTTAAGATGCATGATTTCTCGCTTCCCGCAAAAAATTAACCTGGTCAGCTGATTACCGATGATATTTTCCACCCTTTTTCTTGCCCGTATACCCTTGCGGGCAAGGAGAACATGCTACGATCCTCTCTCCATATGACTGACTATACTCGTTGCACTTCAACATCATGAAGTACGATGAGTTCACTATCTAAATCACTATACGAAATAACAGGCAAGAGAAATGATCGCATTAATTCAGCGTGTCACACAGGCAAAAGTTGTTGTTGAAGGTGAGACTATTGGCGAAATTGGACAAGGGTTGCTGGTGCTGTTGGGGGTTGAAAAAGACGACACGCCCCAGAACGCGCAGCGTTTATGCGACAAGGTCATGGGGTATCGGGTATTTAGTGATGAACAGGGAAAAATGAACCTTAACGTCCAGCAGGCTGGCGGGAGTTTGTTGGTTGTATCGCAATTTACCTTGGCAGCCGATACGCAGAAAGGCTTAAGGCCTGGCTTTTCTGGTGGTGCTGATCCACAAAAAGCAGATGAACTTTATCGCTATTTTGTTGAACAGTGTCGCGTAACTGGTGTAAAAACAGAAATGGGGAAATTTGCGGCAGACATGAAAGTCAGTTTGACCAATGACGGACCAGTGACTTTTTGGTTGCAAGTATGATGTGGATGAAATATCGCAGAAAAGAAGGGGGCTGTTTCTATGTACCATCTGAGAGTACCTCAAACAGAGCAAGAGTTGGAAACTTATTACCAATTTCGTTGGGAGATGTTGCGTAAACCGCTTCACCAGCCCATTGGATCAGAGAAAGATGGTTACGATTCGATGGCTCATCATCAAATGGTGGTGGATGAACAGGGTAAACCGCTTGCAGTTGGGCGCTTATATATCAACGCGGATAATGAAGGCGCCATTCGTTTTCTGGCCGTTAATCCCCATGTGCAGCGAAAAGGATTGGGAACCCTGATTGCGATGGCCCTGGAATCGGTCGCCAGGCAGGAAGGGGTGAAACGCGTTGTTTGCAGCGCACGGGAAGATGCGGTTGATTTCTTCGACAAATTGGGTTTTCAAAATCGTGGTTTGATCAATGGTGCCAGGACATCACCGATTAACCATTTTCTCATGATCAAACCTATCATGAGCCTTGATGATATTTTGCACCGTCCTGATTGGTGCGCAGAATTGCAGCAGGCCTGGCATAAGCACATCCCTTTGAGTGAAAAGATGGGGCTGCGGATCACGCAATATACCGGACAACGCTTCGTCACGACGATGCCTGAAGCCGGAAACCAGAATCCACATCATACTATTTTCGCGGGCAGCTTATTTTCTCAGGCCACGTTAACGGCATGGGGATTGATTTGGTTGTTGCTACAGGAGCGCCAATTGGGGGGAGACATCATTTTGGTGGATGCCAATATTCGTTATCATCAACCGATTACGGGGCGTCCCTGTGCTATTGCGGATTTTAATAATCTGAGCGGTGACCTTGCTCGTCTCGCACGCGGCAACAAAGCACGCGTAAAAATAGAGGTACAGGTTAGCGGTGAACATGGCATAGGCAGCGTGTTCACCGGTACTTATATCGTCCTGCCTCCCGAACGTTTTGCTACAGCTTGATTTTAGCGCAGGTTTGGCTGCCCACGGCTTGACTCTCCGTAGGAGGATTGCCCGTTGTTGAGTGATCGGCTTCGGGGTTCTCTACGGCAGAGGGGGCTGCTGGAGTACAGCGGTTCGTTGAGATCAATCCTTGCTCAATAGATTGTGACTCTTTGTCTGCTGATTTATCTTGCGCAACCAATGTCCCGCTTATGGTTCTCTTCACATCGTCTGCGGAGAGATCACCCGTGATGGCGAGCGAGAAATTTCCTTCTCCCTGTACCTTCAGCGGCACCCAACCCCATTGTGGCAAGATGTTCAAATCTGCATTCATGCCTTTGAAATTGAGGTTAAAAGGCGTGTGAGCCGCTTGTTGTTCAGCCGAACCGGTCAGTTGCAACAGGCCTTCACCGGTAAAGCCGTTCAATTTATCCATGATGATGTTGCCCTCTGTCGCGTGTAATTGCAGATAAGGACGGGCTATTTCGACTTTATTGAATGTCCCGGCGGCAGCTTGCAGCGATGCCTGACCACTCCACAATCCCCACTTGCCATTTTTCAGGATGTCCATATTATCGATATGCGCTGCAAAAGTGGTGAGCTGGAACGGGAAGTTGGGATTGGTATCAATCAGCAACGTATTATTGATAGTAATATCATTAAGTTTTAGCCCTGAAATCCATTGTGGTGCCGGTTTTTTGAAATAGTCGAGCCATGTTGATGGCAGCACATAAAGCAGGCCTGTGACCGAGCTTGCTTGAAGGGTGAGGTGCCGGTTTTTGCGATCCCATTGAGACTGGATATTGAACAATCCCTTTTGATAATGGGTGGTCAGGTTTGCGATGGTAAGGGTATCACCAGAAAAACGCAATTTTCCAAGTGTGTCGTTGAACTGTGCATTATCCCATGTCATGTTCATCGCGTTAAAATCAATCAATCCATCGTCGGTGCGCCAACTGCCATTGACCAGGCCTAAGTTTTTGATGGTGCTGTCCAAATAATCGACAGACCAATCCGCCCCTTGCAGCTTGGCATTAGTGATATTGAGATCTTTGACATAACTGGCAGGAAAGTGGCTGATTTTTTCTGTCAACTCGCCCAATGTCATCGGGGTTTGCCAGCGAATGTCACTGATCAGGACATTGTTCCAATGCCAACTGCCGTCCGGCAATCGCTGTCCGTCGCCAGAAATGGCACCGTGCAGAAATGTTGCGCCAAAAGAGTCGATAGTCAGCGCTTTATTCTGGAAACTGCCTTGCATAATGACATTTTCAACTGGTATGTCATTTAAACGGAGCGTATTGGCACTGAATTGATACTTTCCATTCCCCAATGGATTACTCACAGCCGGAATCCAAGGTGCAATACCGCCCGTGATATTTTCCCCCTGAATGTGCGTGTTGGGATTTTTTAACTGAATATTCATTTGGTTCAGTTGTAAGATATCCGCTTGCAGGGGGAGAGGAAAAGAATTTCCAGACAATACTAGTGTCCCGTTTTGCAATGTCAGACGACGGAGGTTTTGGGGGGACAGTAAATGCTGCCATTTGAAATCGAGATTAATGGTATCAGCATTGAGTGAGAAAGGACTTTGTTTGTCGCGAATATCAACCTGGTTGAACGTTAAGGTAGCCGGTTGCAGCCAGCTATGGCTGATGCCTTCAATGCTGACTTGATAATGTCCTTGCCTGTTGAGCCATTGGCTTAACTGTTTGGCTCCCCAATGCGTCTGGGCAACTACATAGATAACGATGATTGCCAAAATCAGCATTAATAGAAGAGTGACAAAAAACTTCCCTAACCACCTCATTATTTCACCTCAACATAGCCTTCCAATAGAAGCCCTTTTATGCCGTAAAATGGATAACCACTCAATAGATGACAGATAAAAACATCAAAAACTCCCGCGGATCAGGCGGGAGATAAGCAAAATATTATATAAACTTGCCTGACTATTTTTCTTGGGGAAAAATCAGGTTAAGCAAAATGGCAGTTAGCCCACCTGCGGCAATACCTGAAGAAAGTAAATTTTTCACCCAATCAGGGGCAAATTGCAAAATCAGCGGTTGTTGAGAAACACCTAATCCGACCGCCAGAGACAGTGCGATGATCATCATGGAACGGCGATTCAGGGGTTCACGGGAAACGATTCTGACACCCGACGCGGCAATAGTCCCAAACATCACAATCGTCGCCCCACCCAGAATAGGTTCAGGGATATGCTGCACAAAACCGGCCACAGCAGGAAACAACCCCAACAGTACCAGCATGGACGCGATAAGGTAACCGACATGGCGGCTGGCGACGCCGGTCAACTGGATCACTCCATTGTTCTGACCAAAACAGGAGTTGGGAAAGGTATTGAACACGGCGGAAACCACAGAATTAAGGCCGTTTGCCAGCACACCACCCTTGATGCGTTTCATATAGAGCGGGCCGCTAACCGGCTGTTCGGAGACATCGGAGGTGGCGGTGATATCGCCAATCGTTTCCAGTGAAGTCACCATAAAAATCAGAATCAGGGGGATCAACAGATTCCAGTCAAAAGACAGACCATAATAGAGCGGTGAAGGAACCGTGATGATTGGGGTATCGGCCTGTGGCGTTGCAACGGGAAGCATATCCTTATACCACGCCACCAGATAACCGACCGTCATGGCAATGACCAGAGAAGCCACCCGCAAGTAAGGATTCTTTTGCCGATTGAGCAACACAATAACGGCAAGCACAACTCCCGCTAACAGCAGATTATCAGGGGCACCAAATGTCCCGTTTTGCATCGCGGCATAGCCGCCGCCAATCGACGTTAATCCGACCTGAATTAACGACAAGCCGATGATCATGACCACAATGCCTGAGACCAGCGGGGTAATGATCTTACTGGCTAAATGCAGCACCCGTGAAAGCAACACCTCCGTCATTGAGGCGATCATCAGTGTACCGAACAGGGCGGACATCATGGTTGGGATATCCGCACCGCCATTTTTCAACGCCAGACCCCCCATAATCAGTGGTGCCACGAAATTAAAACTGGTGCCCTGAATTGACAGCAAACCAGAGCCAACGGGTCCCCAGGAGCGCATTTGAATCAGTGATGCCAAACCTGAGGCAAACAGGGACATGCTGATAATGCGTTGAGTATCCTGTGCGGGAAGCCCCAGAGCCTGACAAATCAACATTGCTGGCGTAATCACCGCCACAAACATTGCCAGTAAATGTTGGCCTGCCGCAAACAGGGCATGTGGCAAAGGCGGTTTATCTTCCAGATGATAGATAAGTTCATTGTTTGATTTATGGGGAACTTCTGATGAATTGGATTCACGGGGTAAATTGACCATGTTGTGAAATTTCAGATAGACAAAAAACGCATTTTAATGATTCTCATCATTAAAGCAATCGTTTGCGTAAAGTTTTCATAATGAAATGCAGCTTAATTTCGTCACATTTTTAAATGTTTTAACTTGTGTTTATGAGTAATTTTCTTTTTAATCCAATCCTTACCTGCTCTTGGCGTTTTTATAGGATGATTATAACGTCACATTAAATTCACATAATATTAACAATGGATGAGGTACATAAATGTATCATCTGGATATTTATGGCACGCTCGTTGCTGCCACACTTGTTTTGCTACTAGGAAGAAAGCTCGTAAAATCGGTTCCATTCCTCGAAAAATATACCATCCCTGAACCGGTCGCAGGTGGATTATTGGTCGCTTTAGTTCTGCTGGCGGTTAAACAATCCACGGGTTGGGAAATAAGTTTTGATTCATCCCTCACAGAGCCTCTCATGTTGACGTTCTTTGCCACAATCGGCCTGAACGCTAACCTTGCCAGCTTAAAAGCAGGTGGAAAATTTCTGGTCATTTTTGTCTTCGTGGTGGTTGGCCTGTTACTGGTGCAAAACACCGTAGGTATCGTATTGGCAAAAATGCTTGGCCTTGACCCATTAATGGGATTGCTGGCGGGTTCCATTACCCTGTCTGGCGGACACGGAACGGGTGCAGCATGGGGCAAAGTCTTCGCAGAACGTTATGGCTTTGAAAATGCAACGGAAGTTGCCATGGCCTGTGCAACATTTGGCCTGGTTTTAGGCGGTTTGATTGGTGGCCCGGTTGCCCGTGTGTTGGTGAAAAAGGCCAAAACACCCGGATTGGAAACGGAAGATACTGAACTTCCGACCGCATTTGAGAAACCTTATACGGGTCGGCTTATCACGCCATTAGTCATGTTGGAAACCATCGCCATGATTGCCATTTGCTTATTGGCGGGGCGTTTTATTGAAAAACTGCTGCAAGGCACGGCCTTTGAATTACCGACATTTGTCTGTGTCCTGTTTGTCGGTGTCGTTCTCAGTAATGGCTTGTCTTTGCTTGGTTTTTATCGGGTATTTGACCGGGCGGTTTCGGTATTGGGTAACGTCAGTTTATCGCTGTTCTTGGCTATGGCATTGATGAGCCTGAAACTGTGGCAATTGGCATCCCTTGCACTGCCAATGTTAATCATTCTTGCCGTACAGGCCGTGGTGATGGCGCTGTATGCTATTTTTGTCACTTACCGCATAATGGGCAAGAATTTCGACGCTGCGGTCTTGTCCGCCGGCCACTGTGGTTTTGGCTTAGGCGCAACGCCAACGGCTATTGCGAATATGCAGGCGATCACTGATCGTTTTGGCCCATCACATGTGGCGTTCTTACTTGTGCCAATGGTGGGGGCATTCTTTATTGATATCGTCAACGCTGCCGTTATTAAACTGTATCTGTTACTACCTGTATTTCCCTCTATAGCCAGTTAAATTCATTTATTTTTGACCTGGCCTGATATCTTGGTGAAATATGCCGCTGAGCTGAACTGTTCAGCGGCATTTTTTTACCTGTTTTTACTGAGGGTTTCCCCGTTGAAACTTACGCATTGCTATACTGCGAGCTATCCGGCAACCAGCGTTCAATCAGCGCTTTGGCATGTTCAGGATAGTGCTGGTGGAGATAGCGGGCAATACGTTGAACCTCAGGCAGCATACTTTGATCCCGCAATAAATCCGCGATCCTGAATTCCGCATTACCCGTTTGACGAGTACCCAGTAATTCACCGGGTCCACGGATCTCCAAATCTTTTTGGGCAATCACAAAGCCATCGTTGCTGTCGCGCAAAACTTGCAGGCGAATTTTAGCCGTATGGGTCAGCGGGGTTTTATAGAGCAGGACACAGTGGGAAGCAACCGCACCACGCCCGACACGCCCACGAAGCTGATGCAACTGCGCCAATCCGAGACGCTCAGGGTTGTCGATGATCATCAGGCTGGCATTAGGGACATCCACCCCGACTTCGATGACCGTCGTGGCAACCAGCAACTGTATTTCACCCTGTTTGAACGCCGCCATGACAGCTTGTTTTTCTGCCGGCTTCATCCGCCCATGCACTAAGCCAACTTTCAATTCCGGCAACGCCAGTGTCAGTTCTTCGCTGGTCGCTTGCGCGGCCTGCGCTTCCAACACTTCCGAATCTTCGATCAGCGTACAGACCCAGTAAGCCTGACGGCCTTCATCCAGACAGGCGCTTTTGATCCGCTGGATAATATCGTTCCGGCGGATATCCGGAATGGCAACCGTGGTAACCGGCGTTCGGCCGGGAGGCAATTCATCAATGATGGACGTATCCAGATCGGCATAAGCGGTCATTGCCAGGGTGCGTGGGATCGGGGTCGCTGTCATGATCAACTGATGGGGATGGAAGCCTTGTTCACGCCCCTTTTCCCACAAGGCCAGACGCTGATGAACACCAAACCGATGCTGCTCATCAATGATAACCAGTGCCAATCCCGCAAATTTTACCTGCTCCTGAAACATGGCATGAGTACCGACCACCATGCTCACTTGGCCGCTTGCGATCGCTTCTTGCTGTGCCTGACGTGCCTTACCTTTCTGTTTACCCGCCAACCAACCGACTTGAATACCAAGCGGTTCAAGCCATTGACGGAAGGTATTGGCATGTTGCTCCGCCAGCAATTCAGTGGGAGCCATTAATGCCACTTGCTTGCCGTGAACGATGGCACGAACGGCCGCCAGCGCAGCCACCAGTGTTTTCCCCGAACCGACATCCCCTTGTATCAGGCGCATCATGGGAACATTTTTTTCCAAATCATGTTCTATTTCTGCAACGACACGAGCCTGTGCGCCTGTGGGAGAGAATGGCAACTGACCCAGGAGTTGCTGTTTCAGCGAATCATCTGCCGCGAGGGGATGGGCATGAAAACGCTGAGCTCCAGCCCTGACGGCCAACATACTTAAATGATGCGCCAGCAGCTCTTCCAGAATCAGCCTGCGTTGAGCCGGATGGCTGCCATTTTCCAAATCGGTCAGAGATGTCTCTGGCGGGGGGTGATGTAATGTATGCAGTGCATTGGGCAAGCTGATGATATTGCGGCTGAATTCTTCCGGCAACAATTCGTTAATGGCACAGGTATCCAAGATTTCCAATACTTGCTCGATTAACTTGCGCAGCGTTGTTTGCCGTACCCCCTCGGTGGTGGGATAGATGGGCGTTAACGTCTCTTGCAGTTGCACATGGTTGGCATGTTGGTGGACTTTATATTCAGGGTGAATAATCTCTGCCCCTTGAGTTCCGCGCCGGATTTCGCCATAGGCAATAACCTGCTTTCCTTCGGCCAGATTATTTTTCATGGCGGCAGTAAAATTGAAGAAACGCAGAGTCAATACGCCTGTCCCATCGCTGATTTGGCAAGTCATGATGCGCCGCCGCCCAAAAACCACAGTGGTGCGTAATATTTCACCAGTTACCGTCGCATAAATGCCGGGCAGTAATTCATTGATGGCATACAGGCGGGTTTGATCCTCATAGCGTAGCGGCAAATGCAACAGCAAATCCTGTAGATTGACCAACCCTAACTTGGCGAGTTTAGTGACCTGACTGGCGCCAACACCGCTCAGAGTGGTTAAGGGGATGGCAGAAAGGAGTTGGCCTTTCATGTGATCAGTTTCGGTTACGACTGACCCGCATCACGTCTGGCATGATACGTATCTTACGCATGATATTCGCCAATTGGATACGGTCTTTGGTCGTTAGCCTGATGAAAGCACAATAGACGCGGCCATCTTTTTCCTCCGTATTCATACTTTGAATGCTGGAGTTGACATCGTTAATGGCGGCCGTCAGGTTTGCCAGAGCCCCTTGATGGTTGAACATATCAACTTTAATTTCAGCAATAAAATCACTATTGATATCTTTATCCCACTCAACTGGCATGAATTTTTCCGGTTCTTTCTGATATCCACGGATGTTGCGACAGGATTCGTGGTGGATGACTAAACCTTTTCCTGGGCTGATATGGGCAATAATCGGGTCACCTGGAATTGGGCGACAACATTTGGCAAAGGTAATTAAAATGCCGTCAGCGCCCTTGATAGGTAGCTTACGGGATGGATTACCGTTGTTGTTTGCGACTTTCTCTGCGGCACCCAATAATAAATTGCGGGCGACAACCACGCTCATGGCATTGCCTAATCCAATCTCCGCCAACAAATCATCCAACGTGGCGAGCTTCATTCTTGCCAGCTCTTTGCTGATATTTTCTTGCGGAATATCGGCAATTTTCGTGCCATTACCCAGAGCATGATTAAGCAGACGACGCCCCAAACTAATGGAATCATCCCGTTTCAGGTTTTTCAGTAACTGGCGAATTTTGGCACGCGCTTTGGAACTCACGACAAAGTTCAGCCATGCCGCGTTAGGGCGGGCTCCTGGTGCCGTGATAATTTCGACAGTTTGCCCACTGCTGAGCGTTTGTGAGAGGGGATAAGGTAGGCGATCAACACGCGCACCGACGCAGGCATGGCCGATATCCGTATGGACGGCATAGGCAAAATCGACAGGCGTCGCGCCAGCCGGTAACTCAACAATGCGTCCTTCAGGAGTAAAAACGTAAATCTCATCAGGGAACAAATCAGATTTAACGCTCTCGATAAACTCAAAAGAACTGCCGGCACTTTGCTGGAGTTCCAGTAAGCTCTGCATCCAGCGTTGAGCACGAACTTGCGCAGTCGTACCCGATTCCCCTTGTTCTTTGTAGGCCCAATGTGCGGCAACCCCCATCTCTGCCATTTGATCCATATCTTCGGTACGGATCTGCACTTCAACAGGCACCCCATGCGGGCCTATCAGGGAGGTATGGAGGGATTGGTAGCCGTTGGCTTTGGGGATGGCAATATAATCTTTCACTCTGCCGGGGCGTGGCTTGTACAAACTGTGCATTTGCCCCAATACGCGGTAGCAGGTATCAAGATTATTGACGATGACCCGAAAGGCGTAAATATCCATGATGGAATGGAAACGCTGTTCTTTCAGGCGCATCTTACGATAGATCGAATAGAGATGTTTTTCGCGGCCACTGACAGTACATTTGATGCCGGCATCCGTTAACCTGCCTTCAATCTCCGACAGAATTTTCTGGATCATCTCTTTGCGATTACCACGAGCGGCTTTCACAACCTCTTTAATCACGCGGTAACGGTTTGGATACAAGGCTTCAAACCCAAGTTCCTCCAGCTCCGTTTTTAGGTGATGAATACCCAGACGATGAGCCAGCGGACTATAAATTTCCAGCGTTTCCCTGGCAATGCGCCGCCGTTTATCGGGGCGCAGGGAGCCAAGGGTTCGCATATTGTGTGTACGGTCTGCCAGTTTGATCAAAATGACGCGGATATCCTGCACCATCGCCATGATCATTTTGCGGAAGTTTTCAGCCTGAGCTTCCTTTTTGTTCCGGAAGTTCAGCTTATCCAGCTTGGATACACCTTCCACCAAACCGGCCACGGCCGTGCCAAATAGCTGTTCTATATCCTGAAATGTCGCGGGGGTGTCTTCAATGACATCATGCAAAAGTGCCGCCATCAGTGTCTCATGGTCAAGGCGCATTTCAGCCAGAATACAGGAAACGGCGGCGGGGTGAGTAATGTATGGCTCACCGCTGGAACGGGTCTGCCCTTCGTGGGCATCCCGCGCAACGACATAGGCCTGTTTAAGCAGATCAATTTGATCTTCAGGCAAATATTTTAGAACCAGTTGTTTCAGGCTTTCGAACAGATACAAGGCAGACCTACCGTAAAATTAACGACGACCTTCAGCGATGGCGGAAACAGCTTTGATTTCTGCGGCTTCTTGCTCTTGTTGTTCTTGACGTTCACGAACATCGAGAATTTTATTGTTGATAAGACCTTGCTCGATTTCACGCAGAGCGATAACCGTCGTCTTATCGTTTTCTTCTGGAACGAGAGGATCTTTGCCACCTGCTTGCAATTGGCGTGCTCGGCGAGCAGCGACCAACACCAGGTCAAAACGGTTACCAATTTTTTCTACTGCGTCTTGAACAGTTACGCGTGCCATATGTGTGCTACTCCACAGGTAAATAAATGACTGGGCATCATACTGAAACTTGGTTCAGTCTGCCAATAATTTGCTGATTAAGGCATCATGCCGCTGAGTCTGACGATCTAATCGTAGACGCTCTGAACGAATAATAGATTGTAAATCGGCCAATGCCGTATTGAAATCGTCATTGATAATGACGTAATCATATTCGTTATAATGTTCCATCTCCGCGACGGCTTGTGCCATGCGTTTGGCAATGACCTCTTCGCTATCCTGACCGCGTCCGCGCAGGCGGCGGAGCAACTCTTCCCTGGACGGTGGCAGGATGAAAATGCTGCGCCCCGCGGGCATTTTCTGGCGGATTTGCTGTGCACCTTGCCAGTCAATATCAAGAAAAACATCAACGCCACTGGCGAGTGTCTCTTCGATGACTTTTCGGGATGTACCGTAATAATTACCAAAAACACAGGCATATTCCAAAAATTCATCATTGCTGATCATATTTTGAAATTCATCCACGGTAACGAAAAAATAATGTTCACCATGATTTTCGCCTGGACGAGCTTGGCGCGTTGTGTGCGAAACAGAAACCTGAGTGTCATACAAAGGCTGAGTTTTTAATAAAGCCTGAATAAGGCTTGATTTGCCTGCTCCACTCGGCGCAGAAACAATATATAACGTTCCTTGGTTCATGATGATTTCTTGACTGATTGGGTATAAATAAATGCAAGCGCAGGAAGATAAAATCCCACAAATATAGAGCACTGCATAGTATACACAGATACGTTAATCCATGCAGCGTTACAATACATGCCAATGGGCGTTTCAACCAAATTTTTTTCTTAACAAACGGGCATTAATGCAAAATTTTGCGAAACATTTTCAAGAAAAATAATTGTTTGCAGAAATTGCACTTTTATTTTTGGAAACGTCTCGCAAACTTCCTTTTTGCCTCTTGGTAAAAACTCTTCTGCTTTTTATTCTTTGCCTGTGTCTTAGGAACCCATTTTTTTAGGAACCGATGGAGCAAGGATGCTTAATTTTCTCATTCGTTTTTTAATTACGGTCTGGATACTGCTATTTGGCATACCCATGGCATTTGCCAACCAAGCTCATTGCCCTGAGTGGTCACCCGAAAAATTTCAGCATGAAACTGAGCAACTGACACAGCAGGTCACTAAGTGGGATCAGCTTTATCGTCAGCAAGGTATGAGTGAAATAGAGGATGAAATCTATGATCAATTATTGGAAACCTTAGGGATTTGGCAACGTTGTTTAACTCACCAGTCAAACCGCACTTTTCCCTCGGTTAGTACTTCTGTTAATCCAATTAATTCTGCGACCGACACGTCTGTGATTCCGGCGCGACAGGAAGGGAAACAGTTCCATCCCGTCCAGCACACCGGTCTGCATAAGTTGAAGGGAATAGAGGAAATTCGCCGGTGGTTACAGGGGCGAACCGGGGTGTGGCTGCAACCTAAAATTGATGGCGTTGCAGTAACCTTGGTGTATAAAAAAGGTCAATTGGTGCAGTTAATCAGCCGTGGTGATGGTATTGAAGGAACAGACTGGATGGAGAAGAGCGCATTTATTCCCACTATTCCTCAGCGGATTAAAAATGCGCCTGAACATTTGGTGTTACAAGGTGAACTTTTCTGGCAGCAGGAAAATCACCGACAGTCTATTGCGGGGAGTCAGGGCGCGCGCAGTAAAGTGGCGGGCTTAATGATGCGTAAAACACCCGTCCCGGAACTGAAACAGGTGGGCATTTTTATTTGGGGCTGGCCGGATGGACCCAATGAAATGGCGGTGAAACTGGCGCGGTTGTCTGACATGGGGTTTCCGCTCACAAGCCAATATAGCCACCCCATTACCACGGCAGAAGAGGCCGAAAAAAGATGGCGAGATTATTTTGTTCAGCCGCTCCCTTTTGCGACGGATGGTGTGGTTTTACGCCAAGAGCTTGAACCGACAGGCCAGCAATGGCGAAGCGGATCAAACAGTTGGGCGATTGCATGGAAATATCCGCTGCGACAGCAAATGACCACTGTGACAGGGGTTAATTTCACCGTAGGCCGGACAGGGAGAATATCCGTTGTATTAGATCTGGAAAAAGTAAAGGTGGATGATCGGCACGTGAGCCGGGTCAATATCGGTTCCATCAAACGTTGGAGGCAGTGGAACGTTTATCCCGGCGATAAAATTACAGTGGCACTGGCGGGGCATGGGATACCTAAACTCGATAAAGTGGTGTGGCGTATGGCGGAACGTCCTGATATTCAACCCCCTAATGAGCCGGATTATCATTTCCTTAGCTGTCTGTCACTCGACCCTGAAAATGAGAACAACGACGAACATTATTGCCGGCAACAGTTCATCGCACGCCTGACATGGCTTGGGGAAAAATTGCAAATGAAAGGCGTCGGGCAAGGAACCTGGTCAGCGTTGGTAAAACATGGGCTGGTGGCAAATTTAACCGATTGGTTGGATTTGGACAAACCGCAGCTTGAGGCCGTGCCCCAGATTGGCACTAAACGCGCGGCATTGATCTTTTCCCAATTTCAGCAGGCAAAATTACAGCCGCTTTCACGATGGCACGAAGCCATTGGCCTGCCTCATACCAAAAGAGAAAAAATCTCAGCTTTTTTACAGCACCCTGAGATTAAGGCCGTCATTCATGTTTTATCTTTACAGGGAATTAAGAATCAGCCAGAGAGCCGGGATATGAGTGAATTGAGTGAATAGGGGCAACAGGTTGCCCCGAATATTCATCATTATGCTGTCAGCGGCGTGGTGTTAGCGGAAATAGTCTCAGTGGTCTGTGCCATCATAATTGAAGATAGGCAGCCCAAGACGGTAACGAATCGCAATCAGTCGTGCGGCCAGTCCTGCAACCAGGGTAATCAGGATAACGCTATTCGGCGGTAATGGTGTATGCAGCAAGGCGATATAGAGCCAGGCGGCGGCGAAAGAGACACCGGCATAAATCTCTTTTTGGAATACCAACGGGATGGTATTGCAAAACATGTCGCGCAATACACCGCCAAAAACGCCGGTAATAACGGCTGCAATGGCGGCAATGATCGGGCTGTAGTGCATATCCAACGCGATTTGCGCACCAATAATAGAGAAGACAATTAAACCAATGGCATCAAGAATGAGAAACAGACGGCGTAGGTGTTTCATCATGGGGGCAACCCAGATAGTGATTACGGCGGCACAGGCAACAGTCACGATATATTCTGGATTTTTTACCCAACCGAGGGGGTAGTGCCCCAAAATAATATCCCGGACGGTGCCGCCACCGATGGCTGTCACGGAAGCAATAATAATAACGCCGAAGACATCCATTTTTCGGCGACCTGCGGCTAAGGCGCCTGTCATGGCTTCAGCCGTAATACCAATGATATAAAGGACACTGAGTAGCATAAGTTTAATTAAATGGAATATAACGGATAAGTAATAGAGTACTGTCGAAATAATAACGTCTCGACTGAAATTTTTTAGCCGGATCTGAATAAAATTAGTTTTTCTTATCCGAAACATCGCAAAGTAAGGGTGAAAAATGGTGTTTAAGGAACGTCAGATTACATTTGATAGCCGTAGCCATCAGATAACTAATATAAATGTTTGGACGCCAGATAGCCAATGGCTGATATACGACGTTCGCCCTCATGGTGCTTCTTTTACCGGTTTAACGATAGAAAAAATTCATGTTAATCATGGGCAAACTAAAATTATCTATCAGGCAAAGGAGGGGGCTCATGTCGGTGTTGTGACGGTAAGTCCACAAGAACCTGTTCGTTATGCCTTTATTCACGGGCCAGAAAAACCGGATGGACAATGGCAATATGATTTTCATCATCGCCGTGGTGTCATTGTCTCCGATAGTCAGCCAAATGTAGCAATTAACATTGATGCAATGGATATTACTCCACCTTATACCGCTGGCGCTTTGCGGGGTGGAACCCATGTCCATGTTTTCAGCCCCGATGGCAGTCGTCTAAGTTTTACCTACAACGATCATGTGATGCATGAGTTAGATCCTGCGCTTGATTTACGTAATGTCGCGGTGGCTGTGCCTTTACGCGCTGTGATGCCAGTTAAAAAACATCCGAGGGAATATGGTGGCAGCTATTTTTCAGTTGTAGTTAGCGAAACGACGGCATATCCGCGCTCCGGAAGTGATGACATCAATCGCGCCTATGAAGAAGGGTGGGTTGGGCTGCGGGGATATCGCAAAAGTAATGGGCAATGGCAGCGTTGGGCACTGGCTTTTATTGGGGATACCTGCGGTGTCAGTGGTGAAAAAATCCCGGAAATTTACCGTGTTGATTTGCCTGAGAACGACAATGAGTATGCCATTGCGAGCTGTCAGCCTTTGGCGGGTACAGAAGCCACGTTGCCGGCACCACCTGCGGGAGTGAAACAGCAACGTTTAACGTTTACCCATGATAAACGCTGGCCGGGCGTGGTAAATGTTCCACGCCATTGGCTAAGAACATCGCCAGATGGCTGTAAGATCGGTTTTCTGATGAGAGATGAAGAGGGGGTTGTCCAGCTATGGTCTATCTCACCCAATGGTGGCGAACCAATGCAGATAACTTACGGCAAAAACAGCATACAATCTGCATTTAGCTGGGATAGCCGTGGGCGGTTTATTGCTTGTGTCTGTGACAATAGCGTTATGCTCTGTGATAGCCAGACTGGGAAAATGCAGCGTTTAACGGCGCGTACCGATGATGCACCTTGCGCTGATGCCATCGTGATATCACCGGATGATCGTTATGTCGCTTTTATGCGAGATATTGACGGTTACCGACAACTATTTGTTGTTGAAACAGGTCGTTGTTGAAACAGGTTGTTGTTGAAATAGGGAGTAATTGAAATAGGTATGGTTGACACAGGCATCGCGGCTAGCGATGCCCGATGACATGCTGGATCGTGTTTATTGTGACGCTGAATGACAACTAGGCATCATGATTAATGATGATATCTGGCGCAGGCTGCGTAACAGTGGAATTTTTATCCAGTTGCTCTATCCGATGTTTGGGGGATTGTTCTGCGTTATTTTGATCGGATCGGGCATAATCGTAGGGAAGCAGAAGCGTGTCCAGGAAGGCAGAAAACGGCAAGTCGAGCACAAGCAGCGGCTTCATAATCCACCCCGTTTTATCATCTTGCAGCATGCTAATATTGGCCTTTGCTCCGGAATAGTAACCTTGATAGGGGCCGTTATGGGTCATGATGCTGGAACAGCCCGTTACGAGTAGCCACCCTAATGCGATGCCTGGTAATAGAAATACTTTAATGTTTTTTATCATTTCCGTGATCTCAATGAGTTAATTTGCCAATGTTCAGATACTGTATTCGCTATTTAACGCCATTTTTCCAATGCATGACGGGGATAAACTTCACCCGTTAATATTCTTACTCTTTAATACTATTTACTATAGTCATGTTATACTCAGTTTGCTATAGCACTTATCGTTAAATTTTATCATTTTTTTGTGATGGGAGTTTAAACTTCTTTTTCAGATTCACTGTTTTGATAGAGATAACATTTAGTTGGGCTCAATAAACAGAGCAATAGCCTGACTGAATTTATTGATAATAACCATCGATCATTAAGGTTAATATTAGTTTGGTTCATATGCCTGTGATAATCAGCGTCTTGCGACCTGCAACTTGAAGTTGATGAGGGTATAGATATTTGTATTTGTTGAATGTTGATCTGTAGATTTCTGCCAGAAAATAAAAAGTTACCCTGAATAAAACGCCTTATATAAAAATATGCAAAGCATGCAATAAGTGGCGTAACACATTCTGCATAATTCTCTCCTGAGTGCTAAGTGAAAGGCAGCAAACTTTTGGCATTAGACAGGAGATGGATTGCATTCTTTGGGATTCATTAAACGTGCTTTAGATCACAGAATGTTGCTCAGTTGCCTTAATTTGGCTGCAATTTGAGATAGTAGAGGCAATTTAAAGTTAAAAATCCCTGCTTATTCAATTCATTATAATATTATTTTTCTGGTTAAATATAGGTAGTTCAGGGAAGGGATAAAAACAAGGATCGTTTTCCTTTCCTATGTGTGTGAGGAATTCTTTTGGGATTCTAATAACTACTGTCCTGTTCGCAGGTAAAAGTCCTCGTTATCATCTTGCTCCCTCCCCCTAAATGAGGGAGCTTTTTTTTATTTTTTGCCAACTGATTAAAGACAGCTTGCCATGCAGATCAGCATCCTGTTTCTTTATGGGCTATCTCAATCTCTTCAGACAGAATACGAATGCCTTCTTCGATCTTTTCAATATCAGGCACATAGTTCATGCGCATACATTGATGGGCGTGCGGCCAATCATGCTCTAGCCCCGGAAAGAAGAAATGCCCCGGCACCATCAGCACCTTCCGTTTTTTCAACCGCTGATAAAGCACTTCTGTCGTGATGGGTAAGTTTTTAAACCAGAGCCAGAGGAATATCGCCCCTTCCGGTTTATGGATCAGGCAGCGCTCTTCCGAGATGTGGCGACGAATGATTTCGATTACGTTGTCTACCCGCTGCTTGTAAAACGGCTGAATGACATTCTGTGACAGGCGGAACAGGTCATTGCGTTTAATCATTTCCAGCGCGATAGCCGGCCCAACGCCCCCAGGGGACAGGCTGATAATGCCATTCATGTTACTGACTGCACTGATGATTTTCTCATTAGCGATAATGATCCCGCAGCGGGAGCCCGGCAGACCCAATTTGGACAGGCTCATGCACAGAATAATATTGTGGTTCCACAACGGGGTTGCTTCGCTAAAAATAATACCGGGGAATGGCACGCCGTAGGCATTGTCTATCAGCAAGGGGATCTGGTGCTGCTGGGCCAAACCATCCAAACGCAGTAATTCTTCATCGGTGATCACGTTGCCTGTTGGATTGGTCGGGCGAGAGACGCAAATCAGGTTGATGTCTTCGGTAATATTCAGGTGATCGAAATCGACGTGATATTTGAATTGGCCGTTGGGCAGCAATTCAATATTCGGTTTATTGGCAACAAATAACCCTTCATCCAAACCGGAATCCGAATAACCAATATATTCTGGCGCAAGGGGAAACAAAACACGTTTCATTGAGCCGTCTTCAGCGCGACCCGCCAGTAAATTAAACAGATAGAAAAAGGCGCTCTGGCTGCCATTGGTCAGGGCGATGTTTTGTGGATGAATTTCCCAGCCGAGCTTTTCCCTTAACTCTTGGGCCAAAGCCGCTATCAAGGTGTTTTTTCCTTGTGGCCCGTCATAGTTGCACAGGGTTTCGCTTAATTGACCGTCTAACGCCATGTCAGTCAATATCTGCTGGAAATAATCATCCATTTCTGGGATATGTGCGGGGTTGCCGCCGCCCAACATAATGGCACCAGGGGTTCTCAAACCTTGGTTGAGATCAGTCATCAGACGGGTAATTCCCGAATCTTGTGTAAATTTGTTTCCGAATTGCGAAAATTTCATAGTGGCGTTTGCGTCTGTTTTTTGTATGAAAAGATTGTATGAGAAGAAAACACCATACCCTGCTCACTATCAGGGTGCAATGGAGTAAAACGGCTATACTGTGTTTTTATATTGCTTATTTGCGACACAAACAATTGACGAGGTGATCGTTGACCAAACCCGCTGCCTGCATAAACGCATAGCAAGTGGTGCTGCCGATAAATTTAAATCCCCGTTGTTTCAGTGCTTTTGAAAGTGCATCAGAAGTGGCTGTTTGAGCCGGAACGTCTGACAAGTTTTGCCAGTGATTAATCTGCGGGGAATCGTCAACGAAATGCCAGATAAACGTGCTGAAATCTTCACTTTGCTCAGCCATTTTCAGGTAGGCGCGGGCATTGTGAATAATCGCATTGATTTTGGCGCGATTACGCACGATAGCCGGTTCTGCCATCAGTTGCTCAACATCGGTTTCATCCATTTTGGCGATTTTGACCGGATCAAACTGATGGAAATACTGCCGATAGCCTTGCCGTTTTTTCAGGATCGTCAGCCATGATAAACCCGCTTGTTGCCCTTCCAGACAAATCAGTTCGAAAAGTTGCTGGCTATCTCTCAGTGGGTTTCCCCATTCATTATCGTGGTAGGCCAGATAATCAGGGTCGGATGTGACCCAACCGCAGCGAATCGTTTCCTTGCTCATAAATCGAATTTCACCTCAGGAAGTGGTTGATAATTACACCAATATTAGATGTATAAACATACAAGTAAAGCGGCTTGAATAAGATTTTTTTATACTGCGGCAAAATTGACAGGTGATCGGTACTGTATATCTTACGTTCGAAGGGTATACTGGCCTCTTTCGTTTAAATTCATATGTATCGCGTGCGGATTCAATATGCAAAAGTTTGATACCAAAACCTTTCAAGGGCTCATCCTGACATTACAGGATTACTGGGCGAATCAAGGCTGTACCATTGTCCAACCACTGGATATGGAAGTCGGCGCAGGAACCTCTCATCCGATTACCTGTTTGCGTGCTTTGGGGCCAGAGCCGATTGCCGCAGCTTATGTGCAACCTTCCCGTCGTCCGACTGACGGTCGTTACGGCGAAAACCCAAACCGTCTCCAGCACTACTACCAATTTCAGGTGATTATCAAGCCCTCTCCCGATAACATTCAGGAACTTTATCTGGGTTCCTTGAAAGCGTTAGGGCTAGATCCGACGGTTCATGATATCCGCTTTGTCGAAGATAACTGGGAAAACCCAACCCTGGGTGCTTGGGGCTTGGGCTGGGAAGTCTGGCTGAACGGCATGGAAGTGACCCAGTTCACCTATTTCCAGCAAGTGGGTGGCCTTGAGTGTAAGCCAGTGACCGGCGAGATTACTTACGGTCTGGAACGTCTGGCGATGTATATCCAGGGCGTGGACAGCGTTTACGATCTGGTCTGGAGCGATGGCCCGTTGGGTAAAACCACCTATGGTGATATTTACCATCAAAACGAGGTTGAACAATCGACTTACAACTTCGAACACGCCGATGTCGATTTCCTGTTTACCTGCTTTGAACAATACGAAAAAGAGGCGCAGGAATTACTGGCACTGGAAACGCCGCTGCCATTGCCAGCCTATGAGCGCATTCTGAAAGCGGGTCATACGTTCAATTTGCTGGATGCCCGCAAAGCGATTTCTGTGACTGAGCGTCAGCGCTATATCCTGCGCATCCGTACCCTGACCAAATCGGTTGCGGAGGCCTATTATGCCTCCCGCGAGGCGCTTGGCTTCCCGATGTGTAATAAGACTACTTTTAACAAGACCATTTGTAACAAGAACTAAGAGGCCATCATGATTCAACAGACTTTTCTTGTGGAAATTGGCACAGAAGAGCTGCCACCAAAGGCGCTGCGTTCGTTAGCTGAATCCTTTGCGGCCAATTTTGCAGCAGAACTGAATAATGCCAATCTGGGTCATGGTGAAATTAGCTGGTTTGCGGCACCTCGTCGTTTGGCACTGAAAGTCGCCAATCTGGCGGCAGCACAGGCTGATCGTGAAGTTGAAAAGCGTGGCCCGGCGATTGCTCAGGCATTTGATGCAGAAGGTAAACCGACCAAAGCTGCCGAAGGTTGGGCGCGTGGTTGCGGGATCACCGTTGATCAGGCTGAACGCATGGTCACGGACAAAGGGGAATGGTTGCTCTATCGCGCTCAGGTCAAAGGCCGTGAAGCCAAAGCCTTGCTGGCAGAGATGGTAAGTAGTGCTCTGGGCAAATTGCCGATCCCGAAACTGATGCGTTGGGGCGATAAAGAAACCCAGTTTGTGCGTCCGGTGCATACGGTCACCATGCTGTTGGGCAGTGAAGTGGTTGACGGCAACATTCTGGGTATTCAATCCGATCGCATTATTCGTGGTCACCGTTTTATGGGTGAAGCGGAATTTCACATTGAGAACGCAGAACAGTATCCCGCTATTTTGCAGGAGCGTGGCCGGGTTATCGCGGATTACGCAGCGCGTAAGGCGATCATTAAGCGTGATGCCGAACACGCCGCGACGCAACTGGGTGGTGTGGCGGATCTGAGCGATAGCCTGTTGGAAGAAGTGACTTCGCTGGTGGAATGGCCGGTTGTGCTGACGGCGAAATTCGAAGAAAAATTCTTGGATGTTCCTGCTGAAGCACTGGTTTACACCATGAAAGGCGACCAGAAATATTTTCCGGTTTACGATAAATCCGGCAAATTAATGGCAAACTTTATCTTTGTCACCAATATTGAGTCTTCTGATCTTCAGCAAATTATTTCCGGTAACGAAAAAGTGGTTCGCCCGCGTCTGGCGGATGCGGAATTCTTCTTCAAGACTGACCGTAAACAGCGCTTAGAAGACAATCTGCCTCGTTTGGAAACTGTCCTGTTCCAGAAACAATTGGGCACACTGCGTGACAAAACCGATCGCATTCAGGCGCTGGCTGGCTGGATTGCGGAAAAAATCGGTGCGGATGTCAATCATGCGACGCGCGCGGGGTTATTGTCCAAATGTGACCTGATGACCAATATGGTATTCGAATTCACCGATACGCAGGGCGTGATGGGCATGCACTATGCCCGCCATGATGGTGAAGCGGAAGATGTGGCACTGGCACTGAACGAGCAATATCAGCCACGTTTCTCCGGCGATGCCCTGCCATCAACCGGCGTTTCCTGTGCCGTTGCCATAGCCGATAAAATGGATACGCTGGCAGGGATCTTCGGGATTGGCCAGCATCCGAAAGGCGATAAAGACCCGTTTGCCCTGCGCCGTGCGGCACTGGGTGTTTTGCGTATTATCGTTGAGAAAAAACTGCCGCTCGACCTCCAGACGTTGGCAGAAGAAGCGGTGCGTCTGTACGGTGACAAGCTGACCAACGCAAAAGCGGTGGATGATGTGGTTGAGTTTATGCTCGGCCGTTTCCGCGCGTGGTATCAGGAACTGGGTTATAGCGTCGATACGATTCAGGCGGTACTGGCGCGTCGTCCGACCCAACCCGCAGACTTTGATGCCCGCATGAAAGCCGTGACTCACTTCCGTACTCTGGATGCAGCGGTATCTCTGGCGGCGGCGAATAAGCGTGTTTCCAACATTCTGGCGAAATCCGAAGAGCCGTTGAATGGCAGCGTTCAGGCTGCGGTATTGAAAGCGGCAGAAGAGATCCAACTGGCGACACATCTGGTGGTGCTGAAAGAAAAACTGGCGCCTCTGTTTGCCGAAAGCAACTATCAGGATGCA
Organism: Xenorhabdus sp. PR6a; assembly: GCF_028599065.1. NCBI lineage: Bacteria > Pseudomonadati > Pseudomonadota > Gammaproteobacteria > Enterobacterales > Morganellaceae > Xenorhabdus > Xenorhabdus sp. PR6a. The sequence goes on from NZ_JAQRFJ010000032.1 coordinate 25,690, forward strand.
CTGGTTGAATTGGCTTCCCTGCGTGAAGTGGTGGATGCGTTCTTCGACAACGTGATGGTGATGGATGAAGACCGCCAAGTCAGGATCAACCGCCTGACGCTGTTAAGTGAACTGCGTGACCTGTTCCTGCGTGTCGCGGATATTTCATTGCTCCAGTAATCCCTGATTGATGGGTTTAAGGCAAAGCCTCACTTTTAGGGTGGGGCTTTTTGTTGCCTGCGATACGTTGCGCAGGGTGAATTTTGGATGGTTTATCATCAAACAAGCACTTATCTTTAAAAAGATATTGACGGTATGCGGCGCTGGCAGTAAGATGCGCTTCGTTTTCGGCGAGTAGCGCAGCTTGGTAGCGCAACTGGTTTGGGACCAGTGGGTCGGAGGTTCGAATCCTCTCTCGCCGACCAGCATTCTGAAACCCTGCTTTTTTAAGCAGGGTTTTTTCTTATGTGTGGAATAATGTGTGATTCGGTCAGGTTGTATGTTTTTTGTTCTCTACATTTTCTTTATTGCATCCAAGGCAATTTCAATATCATAAATAGACAGTTTTTCACCAAAAGAAGCCCGCACAAATTTCTTATTTAATATGTTAGGCGCTAAAAATGGTGTATGTTGAGCAATTCCAGTCCATAAATTTACTCCTTGAGATCTTAATTTTCTCACTCCATCATCAGCAGAATAGTTTTTAAACTGAAATGCTGCTATACCTTTTATATCCAAATTAGGAAACAACACTTCAATGCTCTTAATTTTTTTTAGCTCTTCAAGAAAAAAAGTGAAGTTTTCATTATCGTAACATTTATCATTATTTCTTATTTTTAATGAATTGTTAAATCCACAGATAGAAACAAGATTCCTTTCTGTTCTTTCAAAGCGCTTTGCTGTATTTATAGTTAAAAATCTGTTGAAATTATCAACATACCCCGCATGAAGGTCAAAAAAATCATTACTAAGTTTAGCGGATAACTTTTTTGAAACAAATGCAAATCCTACCCCTCTGGGGCCGCAAAGAAATTTACGGCTAGCACCAGTAAGAAGATCACATTGTATTTTTTTTACATCAATAGGTATTTGTCCTATCGATTGGCATGCATCGACTATATAGATAATATTTTTATTTTTTAATATGTTTCCAATTTCTTCTATTGGACTAATGAGACCACAACAAGATGGCATATGTGTGATACTAACCATTGATACATTTTCAGACAGATTGTTTTTTATCCATTCCAAGTCAGGGGTAAGATTTGAAGTTGACGGAATTCGTCGCAATTTTAAATTGTACTTACTGGATAAAGATGAGAAGTATATTACATTAGCTGCGTATTCTGAATCACTAATCCATATTTCTGAATTTTCTTGAATGTGGAACATCCTAACTAGATTAATCCATGCATCTGTTGCACTAGTAAATAACGCTATCTCTTCTGGGTCGCAATTTATCAACTTAGAACAATTATTATAAACTTCATGATTTAGCAGAGCATCGTTATTTAATTCGGTTTCATAACTTCCTATTTCAAATTCAGATAATAAATAATCTTTCATAACCTCATGAGTTGAGGGGTGAATAATTCCTGATCCAGCAGTATTCATATGAACTATCATATTAAGCATTGTCCTTCCATAAATGTTTGTTTTTCTTTACACAAATTAAAAAAATAGAAATGAACACTAAAATTCCCCCAGCAAACAACCATGGAGAAATAAAATTATTTTCCATCATATAAAAAGCAATGGAGGGTGTTATGATAATACCTATATTAACGCCTGCAGAATAGAATCCCAAGTTTCTATCCACATTTTCAATGGAAGATATTCCGCTAATATAGTGTGTGATGGCAGGAAATATTATCATCTCACCTAAAGACCATAATATAGTGGCGATTATAAGGATAATAATACTATAGTTAGCGATCATTAACGAGAATCCTCCTCCAGCTAATAAGAGTCCGAAAATTAATGAAATTCTACTGTTTACATTATTCATTTTTTTATTAATAGGGATTTCAAACGCAATAACTAAAAAAGCATTAATAAAGAAAATAACACCGATAAAATAACTTGGAAGTGATGTGTAGTTTATCATATATGCAGAAAGAAATGTTGGCGGGAGTGCATATGCTATATGCACAGGCAAAACTGAAGAAAGAATAACAGCTAATCTTGGATAATGATATTTTCTATCCTCTATAATTTCACTTTCTTTTTTCACATAACTATTTTCATCAAATTCATTATAATTATTGTTAATGTATTTTCTAGATTTAATGGATAGAGAATAAAAAACAAGAGAAAAGAAAGTGAATATTGAATTGATAAAAAAAATAAATATGGGATTGACAGCGAATATAACTCCACCCGCAAGTGGACCAATAGCCATACCAATATTTATAGCAAGTCGATTACATGAAAATGCAATCTTTCTTGTGGCATGATCTGAATATGAAACAGTTTCTGAATAAGCCGCTGGAGTGAAAGATTCGTAACTGATTCCCCATAGAAAAGAAAATATAACTATAGTGTAATAAGAGTCTAAAAAGGGAATCATAAATAATATAATTGATGTAAATAATAATGAAGATATAATAACTTTACTGGAACTGAATTTTTTAATGAAATATCCAATGATAAGATCACAAAGTAAGGCTCCAGCACCAAAAACACCAACTAATATACCAGCCTGAATTGCACTTAATGATTTTTCTTGTATAAGATAAGCGGCAAAAAATGGGAACCCCATGGTCCCCATTCTGAATGAAAGAGTTGCAAAAAACAAAGATCGAAGCTTTATGTTCAATCCACGAATAGTTGCTATTGTATCAAACATTTAATTCATATACTCCATCTTTAATAGAATCAATTTTTTTATAATCATTTTCTATGGCAGTTATATCGTCAGAGAAAACAAATATCCTTAATGGGCTCGATAAAAGATCTATGGTAGGTGTTATCTTTTTACCTATACCATATTTTACGCTTAATTTAAAAACTGTATTTAAGTCTTTTATCTCATTTACTGCACCTTCATTAATATTTGAAATAACTCCATGAAGTTTTGTTGATGTATTTAAGACGCATGCTTCTTTTGATTTTTTATATTTTTTACCAGAGAAGTTTTTTAAGAATCTATCAGGTGAACAATAAGCAATATAAGTTATTCTGGCTTGATTATTACCTAATGCTATATCATGAAAATCAGGCTCCATATTTCCATTTAGACGAGCGCCTATTTCTACCAATACAGGCCCATCGTTAGTTAATATAACCTCTGCATGAGCGGGTCCATTCATTATGTTTAGGGCAGGTAATACCTGATATATGTAATCAATAAGCAGCTTTGCCTCATGAGAATCCTCATCAATTAATACATCTCTATCATATATTTTCTTTCCCCCTGGAACCATTTTCTTTACATACTTCCAGATTCCGCAAATATAAACTTCTCCATGGCAACTTACAGTGTCAACGATATATTCGTCACCATCAAGGAACGATTGAGCCAATATTTCTTTATTCTTAACACCAAAGATATCATTGTTTTTTAATACAGTATCACATGCCTTGCTAACATCCTTCTCATTAAAACAAATAGTTACACCGTCAGTTGACGCTGAACTTAATGGTTTCACTACACATGGATATCCACTTTTTTTATTAATCCAATCAATAATATCTTCTTTATTGGATGATTTAATTTGATGTGCTGTTTTAATATCACTTCTACGAAGTGTTTCAATCATGTCATATTTGTTTCTCCTGGAACTTGACAGTTTAGTTCCATTCGAATTTTTTAAATTAAGTGATTCACTTAATAAATCAGCTAAAGTTACGCCAGGTTCTTGCCCAGCAATAACTGCAATCACTTTTTTTTCTTTCAAGCAATTTACAATGTTATCTAAGTTAGAGCCGATATAAACTAAGTTCATTTCATATTCAGATAAGTTAGGTCCTAACATTGATGGCATCAGTTCAGGAGTACTTTGTATATGAATGAGCGATATCCCGTTCTCTTTAAAGAAACGGGGCAAAAAATTACCACTAGAATAAACGTCAACTAAAGCAACATATTCTTTCATAGCATCTTTCCATCTGTTTTTTCACATATTAGTATTGATGATTATATAACTCACTGTTTTTATTATTTAAATGAATATCTATAAACGCTTGATAAATATTTTCTGGGTGCTCCGCCAAACGATGCATAAAATGCAAATACCAATTGTAACCGTACACGCACGAAATCCGTGGTTTAATTGTTAACAACTCTCTGGAGCTTTTTATCAGTTCAGGCTTTACACCATGAAGCATTTCATGTTCTCCTTTCTTATGTATTCCTTCTTCTCGAATCATCTCTACCAGTTTTGGGTCTTGGGTAGCATAAGAAAATATATTATTATTATCAGCTATATTTCTTAAAAGTGTCAAATATCTTTTGTCAAGTATTTCCCCCCTAGGGAGAGAAATATTTTCAGATTCATCATATACTCCCTTCACTAATCTAATTTTGCATCCCGTTTTAATAACGTCTGCTAAATCATCACTAGTTCTATTTAATTGCGCTTGTAATGTTATACCTAAGTTGCTAAATTTTTTTCTGAGGATAAAGAAAATGTCAAGGATAATGTCAGTCCATTTAGACCTTTCCATACTGATAATTATTGATATGTCTTTTTTTATTGCTTTTTCACAAATTTTTTCACAGTTTAGAATAGCGAGTTCTTTTGATATGCCTGAACCAAGATTAGATAAGTCAAATCCTAATTGGGGCTTGATATAAGCTCCTTCTTCTATATTATCAATTAGATTGATATATTCATTAACTACCGTATTTATCTCAGAGATAGAGGAGGCTTCTTCTCCAGCAAACTCTATTCCAGTATTATAACCAATACACTCTAATTTTTTTAATTTTTCAAATAGTTCAAAATGGTTTTCGCCTACAATATATCTATTTGCCGCAGGCCTTAGAAAATCTTGAAAAATTTTTGATGAAATAAAAAGTTCCCTGAAAAAATGGTCCCCTGCAAGGATTTTAAGTGCACGGGTTGTCATTTTTTTCTGTTCATAATTATTCATTAATAACCTCTTTTTTGATATGAAATAGTTTAATTTTTAGATAGAATATATTTTGCGAAACTTTTATTAGTATCATTTATATTATTTGATTCTTTATATTTCCTATATTTTTTTGCGTAGCTAAGAAGCGTTTCTTCATTTTTATTCTTGCGTGTAAATATTCCTCCCCATAAATTGTCCCACTTGGCATAATTAGGGTCATTCATAAGATGCATGTGTGCTTTTTTCATATTCCAATGAGGGATGCCTGGGTGCAAATGATGAACTAAATGATAATTATCATCATGTCTTCCAAAAAAGAAATTCTCCCACCATGCTCCATTACGATTTCTCGTTAGTAATAATACCTCATCTTCAGATTCAGGTAGTGGATAATGTTCAGAAAGCTCTGCTATCCACCCTATTGCGACAGCAAATGTAAATAATGGAACTAACCAAAAAGCAATAAAATATAATATGATTTCAAAATAGATACATGCAGATACAATAACAATCCAATACAATAAAAATGGAATTATTTCTTTTTTTCCTTCTTTCTTCTTTCCTTCCTGTATCTTTACTCTATCTTTTATAATATATTGTATATATTTTAAAGTCCTGTAGCCTGATAGTATTAATAGGATGTTTTTTATGAAAAATTAAATATCCAGATAAATAGGTTCCTGCAATATAATTCAGTGTTTTGTTTTTAGCTAATATATGATGAGATGATTCATGTAATATATTAGCTAAAGCTCTTTGTGTTGATCCAATCATAAACAATGATATGGGATAAAACCAATAACTCACTCCAAGTGTTAAATATATTGAGATAGCTATGAGGGAATAGTCTTTCAAGATAGCGATAAGCCAATGATAATTATCTTGTTTACATAAAGACTTTAGTCCTCTAATTACATCTTTTGATATCTTATAGTTATTAGATAACTCCAAATTTTCTGGCGTCATAACTTTTCCTTATTAATTAAAAGTTACATCTCAACATTTATAATGTATTTTCATCAGATAAAATCAAAAAGTTACTTCTTTAACTAAAACATATAATTTAATCAATAAACTTACCCGCAGAGTTACAGTTTTACCAGTAAGTATTATTTAGATTTCATATGATCATTACCCCACATTAATAGTTTTATAAGAAATATTAATTTTATGTCATCATCTAAATATTTTAGCAATATAATTTATGATTCACCCATATAAATAACAAGTGGGTTACATAAATGCAACAGCCAAGAGGAGATATGTAATAACTTTATTTGTAATTTTTTTAACATTTTTCGATACTCTTTAAAAGAGAAAATTGGAGATAATAAAAATATTTATAGTGATAAAAGCATATAATATTATATGGTGATTAAAATAATGAAAATTTGTTATCCCAAAGTGCTTTAATCTTGCATGGAAAAGTATTTTTTTCCAGCTATGCGGTTTGTTTCATTTAAATCGTCTAAATTTAAGCCGCTTCCTCCGTTTAGCGGGGTTATTGTTCTATTCCAATTAATTTTTTCATAAATCATATTGATTATTATTTAAGCAATCGGTCACAAATTCAAAAATTCTCATTACCAGCGTTTAATTCTTCCTATTTGATTAATTTCTAGTTGATTTGTCTATTTCATGTGCTTCTTGTCATGTTTTTCAACCAATTTTGTTAATAATTTTTTGCTTTTATGTTCTTCTGATGTTTCTCGCTTTATGTGTGACCATGTTGACGGCAGGCATAACAATTGATTAATTGACAAGCGAAAAGATAACAAAACAAGCAACATCACAAACGGGGTGCAAGTAATGACGATTTTCAAGAAAAAACAGTCCAGTTTGTTAAAGCTGGGGGTCGGTCTTGTTGCATTGGCTGTGACAGCCAGTATTCAGGCCAAGACGCTGGTTTATTGCTCTGAAGGTTCTCCTGAAGGCTTCAACCCGCAGCTATTCACTTCTGGTACAACTTATGATGCCACTTCCAGACCGATCTATAACCGTCTGGTGGATTTTAAAGTAGGCACAACGAGTATTATTCCAAGCCTGGCCGAAAGCTGGGATGTGAGTGATGAGGGTAAGGTTTATACCTTCCATTTGCGCAAAGGGGTGAAATGGCACAGCAGTAAGGAATTCAAACCTACCCGTGATTTTAATGCGGATGATGTGATTTTTACTTTTATGCGTCAGAAAGATAAAAATCATCCGTACCATAATGTCTCAGGCGGCAGCTACGAATATTTCATTGGCATGGATATGGGGAATATCATCAACAAAATAGAAAAAGTGGATGACTATACCGTTCGCTTTGAACTGTCACGCTCTGAGGCACCTTTTATCGCCAATCTGGCGATGGATTTTGCTTCGATCCTGTCCAAAGAGTATGCCGATGTGATGATGAAAGCGGGCACACCAGAGAAAGTTGACCTCAATCCGATTGGTACCGGCCCATTCCAGCTCGTGCAATACCAAAAAGACTCCCGCATTCTCTATAAGGCATTTAAGGATTATTGGGAAGGGCCAGCGAAAATTGACCGCTTAGTCTTCTCCATTACGCCTGATGCTTCTGTCCGCTATGCCAAATTACAGAAAAATGAATGTCAGGTGATGCCGTATCCAAACCCGGCGGATATCGCCCGGATGAAACAAGATAAAAATATTGTCTTGATGGAAGAGGCGGGTTTGAACGTGGGTTACCTCTCTTTCAATGTGACCAAGCCGCCACTGGATAACGTGAAAGTGCGTCAGGCACTGGCAATGGCAGTGAACAAAGACGCTATTCTTGAGGCGGTGTATCAGGGCGCAGGGCAGAAAGCGAAAAACCTGATCCCTCCTACCATGTGGGGTTATAACGACGATATCAAAGATTACAGCTATGATCCCGCTAAGGCCAAGGCGCTGTTGAAGGAAGCGGGTTTATCGGATGGTTTCGAAACCGATCTGTGGGCGATGCCGGTACAGCGCCCGTATAACCCGAATGCCCGTCGCATGGCGGAAATGATTCAGGCTGATTGGGCGAAAATTGGCGTGAAGGCCAAGATTGTCAGTTATGAGTGGGGTGAATACCTGAAACGTGCCAAAGATGGTGAACCGAAAACGGTCATGATGGGATGGACAGGGGATAACGGCGATCCTGATAACTTCTTCGGCACCCTGTTTAGCTGTGCTGCCAAAGAAAGAGGCTCCAACTATTCTAAATGGTGTTACAAACCCTTTGAGGACATTATCCAGCCAGCACGTGAAACTGCGGATGTCAATAAGCGCACGGAACTGTATAAACAGGCACAGGTTGTCATGCATGAACAAGTCCCCGCATTGATCATTGCTCACTCCACGGCTTATGAACCCGTCCGTAAAGAAGTAAAAGGCTATTTGGTTGATCCCCTTGGCAGACACCTTTTCTACCAAGTTGATCTCAAATAATTCTTGCTATTGAACTGTTGTGATTAACCATCCCCCGGATTTTTCTGTGGGGATGGTTTCGCTTCTCTGATGGGCAAGTCGACTTTGTATCACACCAAGCGGCCCAAAGAGCCGTAACTGGTATCTAAAAAGAGAAATCAGGATATGCTGCAATTTATCCTCCGACGTCTGGGGTTAGTCATCCCAACGTTTATTGGTATTACGCTGCTGACTTTTGCGTTTGTGCATATGATCCCCGGCGATCCCGTACTGATTATGGCGGGAGAACGGGGTATTTCTGCCGAGCGTCATGCCGAGTTAATGGCGGCAATGGGGCTGGATAAGCCTCTCTGGGAGCAATATCTTCATTACATCAATGGCGTACTGCATGGGGATTTGGGGATCTCGTTAAAAAGCCGCATCCCTGTCTGGGATGAGTTTGTCCCGCGCTTTAAAGCAACGTTTGAATTGGGCATCTGTGCCATGCTGTTTGCCATCTCCGTCGGGATCCCGGTCGGGGTATTGGCGGCCGTCAAACGGGGTTCGGTCTTCGATCACACCGCGATTGGCCTGTCATTAACCGGCTATTCCATGCCGATTTTCTGGTGGGGGATCATGCTGATTATGCTGGTTTCCGTCCAGTGGAACTTAACGCCCGTTTCCGGCCGGATCAGCGATAGCGTATTCCTTGATGACAGCTATCCCCTGACGGGTTTTATGCTGATTGATACGCTGATTTGGGGGGAGGAAGGGGATTTCACTGATGCGGTCATGCACATGGTCCTGCCCGCGATTGTGTTGGGAACGATCCCGTTAGCCGTGATTGTGCGTATGACTCGCTCCGCCATGCTGGAAGTGTTGGGCGAAGATTATATTCGGACTGCCCGTGCAAAAGGGCTGAGCCGCCTGCGTGTCATTATTGTCCATGCGCTGCGTAATGCGTTGTTACCGGTCGTCACGGTGATTGGCCTGCAAGTGGGCATCATGTTGGCGGGTGCCATTCTGACCGAAACGATTTTTTCATGGCCGGGATTGGGGCGTTGGCTGATTGATGCCCTGCAACGCCGTGACTATCCGGTCGTACAGGGGGGCGTATTACTGGTCGCAACCATGATTATTCTGGTCAATCTGGTGGTTGATTTGTTGTATGGCATCGTCAATCCGCGCATTCGTCATAAGAAATAAGGAACACATGATGACTCAAACAACTGAGCCGGTCGTATCGGGTGCGCCGAAATTAATGACGCCGATACAGGAATTTTGGCACTACTTTAAACGTAATAAAGGCGCTGTCATTGGCCTTGTCTATATTGTCCTGATGCTGCTGATTGCATTATTGGCCGGGATATTGGCGCCGCACGGTCCGGCAGAACAGTTTCGTGATTCCTTGCTGATGCCGCCGGTATGGCAGGAAGGCGGAAGCTGGCAATTTCTCCTCGGCACGGACGATGTGGGGCGCGATATTCTGTCCCGCCTGATGTATGGCGCTCGTCTTTCCTTGCTGGTGGGCTGTCTGGTGGTGGTGATGTCACTCATCATGGGCGTCATTCTGGGGCTATTGGCGGGGTATTTCGGCGGCGTGGTGGATACCATGATCATGCGCATCGTCGATATCATGTTGGCTTTGCCAAGCCTGCTGTTGGCACTGGTGCTGGTGGCGATCTTTGGCCCGTCAATTGTCAATGCGTCATTGGCACTGACTTTCGTCGCCTTGCCGCACTATATCCGCCTGACAAGGGCGGCGGTACTGGTGGAAGTCAACCGCGATTATGTGACGGCTTCCCAAGTGGCGGGGGCGGGAGCCATACGCCAGATGTTTATCAATATCCTGCCAAACTGCCTTGCGCCGTTGATTGTGCAGGCGTCATTAGGGTTTTCAAACGCCATTCTCGATATGGCTGCCTTAGGGTTTCTGGGCATGGGGGCACAGCCACCAACCCCAGAATGGGGCACCATGCTGGCCGATGTTTTGCAATTTGCCCAGAGTGCGTGGTGGGTGGTGACCTTTCCAGGGCTGGCGATCCTGCTGACCGTATTGGCGTTTAACCTGATGGGGGACGGGCTGCGCGATGCACTTGATCCCAAGCTCAAGCAGTAGGGGTATTGTGATATGGCATTATTGAATGTAGACCAATTATCGGTGCACTTCGGGGATGAAGGTGCACCATTCCGCGCCGTTGACCGTATCAGCTATCGTATTGAGCAGGGAGAGGTTGTCGGCATTGTGGGGGAATCCGGTTCAGGTAAGTCAGTCAGTTCACTGGCGATTATGGGGCTGATTGATTATCCGGGCAAAGTCATGGCCGAAAAACTGGAGTTTGATGGTCGTGACCTGACCAAAATTTCAGAAAAACAGCGCCGTCAGTTGGTGGGGGCGGAAGTGGCGATGATTTTCCAAGATCCCATGACCAGTCTGAATCCGTGCTACACCGTCGGTTATCAGATTATGGAAGCCTTAAAAGTCCATCAGGGTGGCAATCGGAAAACGCGACACCAGCGGGCAATCGACTTATTGACTCTGGTGGGTATTCCCGATCCGGCCTCTCGCCTGGAGGTTTATCCGCATCAATTATCGGGGGGGATGAGTCAGCGCGTCATGATTGCGATGGCGATCGCATGTCGGCCGAAACTTTTGATTGCCGATGAACCGACGACGGCGCTGGATGTCACCATTCAGGCACAAATCATCGAACTGTTGCTGGAATTGCAGCAGAAGGAAAACATGGCATTACTTTTGATAACCCATGACTTGGCGTTGGTGGCAGAGGCGGCTCACCATATTATTGTGATGTATGCCGGGCAGGTGGTGGAAATGGGTAAAGCGACGGAAATCTTCCGCGCACCACGCCATCCTTATACACAGGCATTATTGCGGGCATTGCCGGAATTTGCGGTAGACAAATCCCGTCTGGCATCGTTGTCCGGTGTCGTTCCCGGAAAATATGACCGCCCGGCAGGGTGTCTGCTTAACCCTCGCTGCCCTTATGCCAATGCGCATTGCCGTCAGGAAGAACCACCCTTGCAAACGGTGAGAGATCGTCAGGTTAAATGTCATATGCCGCTGGATGATGAGGGGAGGCCAACAGTATGAGTGTTCAGCAAAACAGAGAACAGGAAAAGTCCACATCATCTTCTTTAAGGGGCAGCGCCCCTTTACTAAAAGCCACCGAATTGAAGAAATATTATCCGGTAAAAACCGGCTTATTCTCGCCTGAACGTATGGTCAAGGCGTTGGATGGTGTCTCATTTGAATTGGAAAAAGGCAAAACGCTGGCGGTTGTTGGCGAATCGGGTTGTGGAAAATCCACATTAGGTCGCCTGTTGACCATGATTGAAAAACCGACGGATGGAGAACTTTATTATCTGGGGCAAGATCTCTTGGTGCCAAATAAAGAAGCAGAAAAATTGCGTCGGCAGAAAATCCAGATCGTATTTCAAAATCCTTACGCTTCCTTAAATCCCCGTAAAAAAGTGGGGCAGATTTTGGAAGAGCCGTTGTTGATTAATACGTCATTGACGGCGGCCGAACGCAGGGAAAAGGTCTTGCAGATGATGGCGAAAGTGGGATTAAAGCCGGAACATTACTCACGTTATCCACATATGTTTTCGGGAGGACAGCGTCAGCGTATCGCCATTGCTCGGGGGTTGATGTTAAACCCAGACGTGGTGATTGCCGATGAACCCGTTTCGGCATTGGATGTTTCGGTGCGAGCGCAGGTTTTGAACCTGATGATGGATTTGCAGCAGGATCTGGGATTATCTTACGTTTTTATCTCCCATGATCTTTCGGTTGTTGAGCATATTGCGGATGAAGTGATGGTGATGTATCTGGGGCGTTGTGTTGAAAAAGGCAGTCGGGAGATGATTTTCAACCATCCGCGTCATCCTTACACCCAGGCGCTGTTGTCGGCGACGCCTCGCTTGAACCCTGAACTGCGTCGTGAGCGCATTAAGCTAACGGGAGAATTGCCAAGCCCGATGAATCCGCCTCCGGGGTGTGCTTTTGCTGCCCGTTGTCGTCGGGCATTGAGTCAATGTACTCAATTTCAACCTAAATTGAAGCAATATGGCGGACAACAGATTGCGTGCTTCGCGGTCGAACAGGATGAAAATTCAGCCGCCTAATCCTATCTTGACCGTGGTGTTATAGCCCGGTCATTTTTCTCCATTGCATTCATCAAAATAAGACGGTCGCAAGTAAAATCAAGTATACTCACTCACATTGTTAAGATGTGCAGGTCAGTATTTTCACTATTATTGATTTGGTATGGGTTTGGTATTGGTTTGGATAAGATGAAATTGCGTGTCAAACGTTCGTTAACCATTAAACAAATGGCCGCAGTGACAGGTGTCACTTTGGTTACCATTGCCATTTTCATCACCATCCAATTATTTCACTTATTGCAGCAGCGGAAAGAGGATTATATCAGTCAACTTAACAATGCAGCTGTACAGATCCAGACGCCTTTGGCTGAAGCGTTGTTGAGTTCAGATCTCAATAAAGCAAAAACCCTGTTGATTGGATTGAAGACCTCCGGCATTCTGGGGCGAGCCGATGTACTATTACCGAATAACATGCGGGTAATGAGTTTGGATTTTGCCACTCATCGTCCCATACCTGAACTGGCAAAGCAGGTTTTTGGTATTCCCGTTGAGGTCAATATTCCTCTCTATGTTTATGGTGTTGCGCCAAAAACCGCAGAGTCGCAGGGGCACCTTATTTTGCAGGTTGATTCCAATCGGGTGTATCGTTTTGCCTTGAATACACTTGCATTAATGTTAACCACTTATTTATTACTTGCGCTTATTCTCACGGTGTCGATAAGCTGGTGCGTAAATCGCATTATCATCCATCCATTGCGCGATGTTGCGCGGGAACTGAATGGAGAACAGCCGCCAGAACCGATGTCTTGCCCTAAAAGCCATCAGGATGATGAACTGGGATTGCTGGTAAAAGGCTATAATCGTCAGGTTAATAAGCAGAAAACACCATCAAAATGAAACCTTACAAGATGAATAACGGTCTAATCCGGGATGATAATCTCTGGGTATAGCTGATTATCTTAGGTTTTGCCGGATAAAATTAAACAGGTAGGGGTAAGTGAGCATGCTGGGCAACAAAATCGGGTATCTTATTGGTGGTGCGATCCTCGCTACGACTTGTCTGGCACAGGCTGAGACTTTGCAGCCTGATCCAGCCTGGCAACAAGGTAAACTTGAAAATGGATTTAGCTGGCAAATCCTGCAAACACCACAACGGCCTAATGACAGAATACAGTTGCGGTTACTGGTCAAGACTGGCTCATTGACCGAGAAAAACCTGCAACGGGGCTACACCTACCTTATTCCGAAAATCGTCTTATCCAGCAGTAAAGATTTATCATCACAACAATTGGAAAACCTGTGGCGCAATGCGATAGAGACTAAAAACCCTTTTCCCCCTGCCATTGTTTCCTATGATTTCACCCTGTATAGCCTGAGCCTGCCGAATAATCGTCCCGAACTGTTGCAAGATGCATTGATATGGTTGTCCGACATTGCGGGTGGCGCGGTATTTACCCCGCAAACACTGGCACTGGCCATGAAAACAGATGAACATTCTGTGACAACATTTCCATCCGATATTCAAGATCCGGTGTGGCGTATGTGGCTGCAAGGCTCGACACTTATCGATCATGATCCGGGGATGCCGGTATCCGTGCCTGTGGATGCGAAAAAAGTCGAAAATTTTTATCATCAATGGTACACGCCGGATGTGATGACCCTGTATATCGCGGGGCATGTTGACAACCGATCGCTGTCCGAGCGGGTTAATCAGGTATTTGCATCATTGGCGGGAAAACGGCAGACACCAGCTCCTGTCCCGACTTTGCTGCCGCTGAAAGCAGCAACGATTGGCGTAGAGAGTGATAAAGCCAAACAAGATCGCCTGTCCTTAACCTGGAACCTGAATTGGTCGCCAATGAATAATTCACAAGCCTTGACCCAGTATTGGTTGAGTGACCTGACGCGTGAAGCGCTTTATCGTTACCTGCAATTGGGGCTTAAGGATAAGCAGGGTGACATGCAATTGGGTCTGGATTGCCGTGTGCTATACCAACAGGCGAACTGCTCATTAAATCTGGATGCGCCGACGGATAAGCTGATGGAATCCACGTTGTATCTGGCTTCTCAACTGTCATCCTTGCGGGAAAATGGCTTGCCGCAGGCACAATTTGATGAACTCTATGCTCAGAAGCGCAATCAACTCCAGCAGCTATTTGCCATGTATGCCCGCACCGATACCGAAGTTTTGATTAACCAACGTCTATTGTCACAGCAAAATAATGTGATCGATATCGCGCCTGAGCAATTCCAGCGGCTAAGGCAGGCATTTTTGTCCGCCCTGACGCCACAACTTTTGGATAAAAAACTAAAAGAGATACTGTCTCAAGAAATCTCTTTTATTCTGGTGCAGCCAAAAGGTGAGGCAGCGGTTGATGTTAATCAAATCAAAAATAGCTTTAACCAGATTATGAGACCAGGGCCACTGCCGGAAAAGTCGCAAGAACCCGAAACAGTGAACGGTGGGGAGTAAGAGAGCAGACAGGGGCTGAGGCCAATTTGTGAACAATTTTCTCTTGGTGTAATCTCCCTGTCATATTCAGGTATTACCCTTGGCGTTATTTTCAGAACTCGTCTCAGGAAATTAATCACGCATGTCTGGTTTTTCACGAAGAGAAATGTTGCGGGCTGTCACCATCGGCGTTGCGTATTCATTACTGCCGGCTTCGATTCGTAAGGCGCTGGCCATACCCGCGAACAACCGTACCGGCACCCTTGATGATGTGGAACATGTGGTCATTTTGATGCAGGAAAACCGCTCCTTCGACCATTATTTTGGTACGTTGCCTGGCGTACGTGGCTTCAGCGACCGCATTACTCTTCCACTCCTTGATGGTCGCAATATCTGGCAACAACAAGGAAAAGGACGGCTGGTCTTGCCTTATCATCTGGATAGCCGGCGCGGCAATGCACAGCGGGCTGGGGGGACGCCTCACTCCTGGATTGATGAACACTTAGCCTGGGGCAGTGGCCGTATGAGTGACTGGCCAACCTATAAGACCACGACTTCAATGGGGTATTACCGCCAAACCGAGCTGCCGTACCAATTTGCTCTGGCTAACACTTTTACCCTATGTGATGCATACCACTGTTCGATTCATGCAGGCACCGATCCCAACCGTCTGTTTCTCTGGACGGGTACCAATGGTCCCAGCGCCGCTAATGTTGCCGCCGTGGTCAATGAGTGGGATGGCCCGGGCTCTGCGGAAGTAGGATATACGTGGAAAACCTATCCTGAACGATTGGAAGAGAGCGGCATTAGCTGGAAAATTTATCAATACCTGCCGGATAACTTCGGCGATAACCCGCTGGCGGGTTTTCGCCAGTACCGTGCTGCCAGTGTCATGGCCGGTAATCCGGCACAGCCGCCGGAAGGTTTCAGCGACTTTGTGCCCTATAGTGATGAACTAAATGAGAAGATCCCGCTGTATAAGGGCAACGGCAACACACTGCCGGCGGCCAGCGGTGACGATCTGGAGACGATACTGGCCGGTTTTCGCGCCGACGTGCAGCAGGGCAAGTTGCCGCAGGTAAGCTGGATTGTCGCGCCGGCGGCTTATAGTGAGCATCCGGGACCTTCCTGCCCGGTACAGGGTGGCTGGTTCACCCAAGAGATCCTCAATGCGCTGACAGACGACCCGCAAGTGTGGAGCAAGACGGTATTGCTGGTGAATTACGACGAGAATGATGGCTTTTTCGATCACATGCCTTCACCCTCTGCGCCGTCACTACGGGAAGATGGCAGTTTTGCCGGCAAGTCCACAGTACCGTTCGATACCGAGATCTTCCAGCACGTTGCCCCACAGGGATCGCAGTATCAACCGTCACCAGACGGGCGCATTTATGGTCCCGGACCGCGAGTACCGATGCTGGTTCTGTCGCCCTGGAGCCGCGGAGGTTGGGTCAACTCACAGGTGTTCGACCACACCTCGGTGCTACAATTTCTGGAAAAGCGCTTTCGGGTACGCGAACCGAACATTAGCGCCTGGCGGCGTGCAGTGTGTGGCGATCTCACTTCAGCATTCAATTTTGTCAATCCCAACCATGAAATACTTCCTCGCCTGCCTGCCATCACGCGCCATACAGCAGACGGCTTGCGCCGGAGTCAGGAAAAGTTACCTCCCGTACCCTTGCCGGAGACCGGACACCAGCACTTGCCGCATCAACGGCGGCTGGCTCGTCCTTCCCGCGCGTTGCCTTACCGGCTTAATGTTGAAGCCTCGGCTCATCCCGATAAACGTTTGTTGACACTGCGCTTTCATAACACGGGTGAACAGGGTGTGGTCTTCCACGTTTACGACAAGCTGCATCTGGATCAGATCCCGCGGCGTTACACTGTCGAAGCAGGTAAGTCGCTCAGCGATGACTGGCAGACGGCAGATCACTATGACCTCTGGCTGCTGGCTCCCAACGGTTTTCACCGAGCGTTAAGCGGTTCACTGGCACAGTGGCAGCCCGAAGTCAGACAAATCATGAATGATACCTGTCTGCAACTGGTAGTGAGCAATCCGGGTGACAGAACGGTGAAGATCACCATAACGCGCTGTCCTTATACGTTGCGGGGGCCGTGGCACATTGAACTGCCGGCGGGAAGCTATCACAGCCAGACTTTTGATACCCGCCCCAGCGGTGGCTGGTACGATATCTCACTAAAAGGATCGCACGGCTGGCACCACCGCTTAGCTGGCAGGCTGGAAAATGGTGGGCACAGCGTCAGCGATCCGCTGATGGGGAAAGTGTGAGAAAATTGATTATTGCTTCACTTCGGAGGGCTTTATCGTGATTTTTTGACCATGTAATTCACAATCGTCAATAATCTGAATAACCCCTTCTTTAGCCCATAAAGCTTGTGCCTATCCAATATACCTATTTTATGATGTTAATAAATGTATGATTTATTA
>NZ_JAQRFJ010000033.1:0-40215 GCF_028599065.1 Xenorhabdus sp. PR6a
CAGTATGAGGAGATAATAAGCTGTTTATGCACCTCCTCTTTCTCCGCCATCAAGGGTTAATCCCTGAGCGGTGATCATTGCTGCCTCAGGAGAAATAAAAAACATCACCGTATTGGCAACATCTTCTGGACTCACTAACCGCCTCAGGCAATATCACGCGAAATGACGTGATTGATTTTTTAGAGCAGGTGGCCAGACAAGGGAACAACCGCCTGACATTTTTAGTGCTGGATAATGCCCGCATCCATCATCACATTGAGACAAAAAGAGAAGTGGAGTGGTTACGTCAGCATAATCTGTTTTTACTTTACCTTCCGACGTACAGCCCTGAATTGAATCTGATTGAGATCGTCTGGAAGCAAGCCAAATATCACTGGCGACGATTGATGACCTGGACTCAAGACACGATGGAAGAAGAAATCAATGCATTGTTGGGCGGTTACGGTGAAAAATAGGCAATTAATTTTTCTTGATTACTTAAGCACGAATAAGTCACCTCAACCACTACAAAAAATGAAAGCTATTCAAACGCAATAAGAGAATCCCCATAAAAATCACTTATTCACTTTTCCTTAATAAGGATCAATATTGTCGTGGGCATTTTTATATTATTTTATTCTTATTTAAAATCTCTGGTGATTTAACCTATCATGAAAGCCTTTATCATAGATACTCTATTGAAATAGATGACTTTTATCTTGTAACGCACGATAAATAGATTAAAAGTATAAATGATGGAAAAGAACACAAATCCCTCCGATTAACGGAAGAATTTGTGTCAAAAAGACAAGGCTACAGTGTGGGTCTTGCAGTACTATTTCCCGATATTATTTCCCAATACAAAAACTGGAAAAAATCCGGCCGAGTAAATCATCAGACGTAAATTCTCCGGTAATTTCACTCAGTGCTTGTTGCGCCAAACGCAGTTCTTCTGCCAGCAATTCCCCTGAACGGGCAAAAACTAACTGCTGATGGCCTTCTTGCAAATGTTCCGCCGCAGTATTCAGTGCCTGCAAATGACGACGACGGGCAAGGAAACCGCCTTCTGTATTGCTGTTAAAACCCATTGTCTCTTTTAAGTGATCACGCAGAAAATCGATACCTTGCCCATCACGGGCAGAGAGGCGAATTAAGGTATAGTGACTGAGTTTTGCAACGCCCGTTTCTTCCCCAGTCATATCAGTCTTATTACGAATGACGGTCACGGGCAGAGATGCCGGCAGTCTTACCATCAATTCAGGCCAGATTTGTGCAGGTTCAACGGCATCGGTGGTCGTACTGTCCACCATAAACAGCACACGATCCGCTTGTTCAATTTCCTGCCATGCCCGCTCAATGCCAATACGCTCCACCTCATCACTGGCTTCGCGCAATCCGGCCGTATCAATCACATGCAGTGGCATGCCATCAATATGGATATGTTCACGCAACACATCGCGCGTGGTTCCCGCGATATCCGTCACAATTGCGGCTTCACGCCCCGCCAGTGCATTGAGCAGGCTGGATTTACCCGCATTCGGACGCCCGGCAATCACCACTTTCATGCCTTCGCGCAATAAACTGCCCTGACGCGCCTGTGAACGAACGTGCTCCAGTTCTGCGATCACGTCATCCAATTTGGCTTCTATCTTGCCATCGGAAAGAAAATCAATCTCTTCATCAGGGAAATCAATGGCGGCTTCAACGTAAATCCGCAGGTGAGTCAGCGCTTCTACCATTTGATGGACTTGGTTAGAGAACGCGCCTTGCAGGGAGTTCATCGCAGAACGTGCCGCCTGTTCGGAGCTGGCGTCGATCAAATCCGCAATGGCTTCTGCCTGTGCCAGATCGAGTTTGTCATTCAGAAAAGCACGTTCGGAGAATTCGCCGGGATTGGCAATGCGTACACCGGAAATTGTCAGAATACTCTTTAACAGTAAATCCAGAATCACCGGCCCGCCGTGCCCTTGCAGTTCCAGCACATCTTCTCCCGTAAAAGAATTCGGGCCGGGGAAGTAAAGGGCAATGCCTTGATCAAGTACAGCTCCATCTGCATCCCGGAAAGGCAGGTAATCGGCATAACGAGGTTTTGGGAGTTTCCCCAATACTACCTGAGCGACTTCCGCTGCCTTGCGACCAGAAATACGCAGAATGCCTACACCGCCCCGTCCCACAGGCGTGGCCTGAGCGACTATTGTATCGGTGGTATTCATGAAATTCTCTCTTTTAACCTATATCCGTTATCTTCCAAGGACTGAAATAATAAAGGCGGCTAATGCCGCCTTCTAGCTAATTTTAAAAAAACTCAATTTTAAAAAAATTATTTTTTATTAAGATCGACTTTCTTTTCGCGGGTATGCAGACCGCGTTTTTCCAGACTGCGGAAAATAACCTGCTGCTGGATAATGGTCACCAAGTTACTGACGATATAGTACAGTACCAGACCGGATGGGAACCACAGGAAGAAGACCGTGAACACGACCGGCATGTAGGTCATGATCTTCTGCTGCATCGGGTCAGTCACGGTAGTCGGTGACAATTTCTGGATAACAAACATGGTCACACCCATCAGCAATGGCAGGATGTAGTAAGGGTCTTGCGCAGACAAGTCCTTAATCCAGCCAATAAACGGTGCGTGGCGCAGTTCAACAGAACCCATCAGCATGTAATACAACGCAAGGAAGATAGGCATCTGGATAACCAAAGGTAAACAGCCGCCCAGCGGGTTTACTTTCTCGGTTTTATACAGCGCCATCATTTCCTGGCTCATGCGCTGGCGATCATCACCAAAACGCTCACGCATCGCCGTGATTTTTGGCTGCAACAGGCGCATTTTCGCCATTGAGGTGTATTGCGCTTTAGTCAGCGGATACATGATACCGCGCACGATAAAGGTAATCGCAATAATCGAGAAGCCCCAGTTACCGATGAATTCGTGCAGGAATTTCAGCAACTTGAACAAGGGTTGGGAAATAAACCACAACCAGCCGTAATCGACGGTCAAATCCAGATGGGGAGCCACCGCAGCCATTTTGTCCTGAATTTCAGGGCCAACCCACAAAGTCGAAGCGATATTCTGCTGGCTATTCGGCGCGATATTAATGGTTTCGCCCTTATAGCCGATAATCGCCATCTTCTGACTTTTAGCGTCAATGGTATAGAATGTGCTGGTTTTATCCGCGCCCGGCACCCAAGCCGTCGCAAAATATTGCTGAAGCATCGCGACCCAGCCACCTTGGGTAGTCACAGAAAGCGTTTTGCCGTCAGTAATATCATCAAATTTGTATTTTTCGTATTTTGCATCTGCGGCTGAGTACGCAGCACCACGATAGGTATGCAGGGCAAAGTTGCTGCTGCCGGTATCACGGTGTTTCGGCAATTCAACGCTCTGCTTCAACTGGCCGAAGAACGCCATCTGCAAGGGTTTGTCGGTGACGTTATTGATGCTGTAATCAACAGCAACGGCATAATCACCACGTTTTACCACGAAGGTTTTGACATAAACAACGCCATCCGGCGCGGTATACGTCATCGGAATACGCAATTCATTCTGACCATCAGCCAAAACAAAGCTATGCTGAGTGGTTTGATAAAGTGGGCGCTCCGCTTGGTTATCCGGGCCATTAATGCCGGTTAACCCACTTTGAGCCTGATAAGTAAACTCAGGAGTGGTTTCCAGCAGTTTAAAGGGGGTTTTGGCACCGAGGGTATCAGGATAGGCCAGCAGATCAGCCTCCTCGATATCACCGCCACGGGTATTGATGTGCAATGAAAGCACATCCGTTTTCACGGTGATCAGTTTACCTTGCCCATTGCTTGCTTCGCTACTCAGCGTAGTATTTGCTTGCTGCGTGATCTGGGCTGTTGGTTGTGGGTTCTTATCATTTTCCCACGCCTGCCAGACCAAGAACGAAACAAACAGCAAAGCGATGAGAAGAAGATTGCGTTGCGAATCCATCGTTAGTGTTCTCTGTTATCGTCGTTTTTTTTAGGTGGGACAGGATCATCACCACCTTTGTGTAAGGGATGGCATTTTAATACGCGTTTCACTGTTAACCAACTGCCTTTTATCATCCCAAACCTGCGCAATGCCTCTATGCCATAGTGGGAACAGGTAGGATTGAAACGACAACGAGGCCCCAGTAGTGGACTCAGCACTAACTGGTAACCCCTGATCAAAGCAATCAGGAGGCGCGAGCCAAGCGACAGTGACGACGCCATAATTTGCCCAAAGCTTCCGTTAGCTCACGGTTATCAAGCTCAGCGACCCCTTTCCTCACCAAAACCACAAAATCCATTGCAGGCAATTTATGTTGGTTTAAACGAAAACTTTCACGAGCCAGTCGCTTGATACGATTACGCTCATGGGCGCGTTTAACATTTTTTTTGGCGACGGTCAGACCGATGCGGGGATGCCCCAGCTCATTCAAGCGCCCAAGGATCGTGATCTCTGCGGAGCTTGCCCGTTGCGGCTGCTGGAAAACATAAGTGAAATGCTCGGGAGTTAACAAACGTAACTCCCTCGGAAAAGCGAGCTTAACCACTTGGTAAGTTGGCTAGCTTTATTACTTAGAAACAGTCAGACGAGCACGGCCTTTCGCACGACGGCGAGCCAGAACCTGACGACCATTTTTAGTGGCCATACGAGAGCGGAAGCCGTGAGTACGGTTACGCTTCAGTACGGATGGTTGAAAAGTGCGTTTCATAGCGATTTCTACCTAGCTTAAAATTTGTTACTGATTCAGCAAATGCGTTAGCGACCAGAAAGAGGCAGGATTGTAATAAAATGTACTCCCCTTAGTCAATCCAAGATGACGCGAGCCTAACCGCTTTCCTGTCGGATTTTTTTACTTCAATCAATCGTTCACAGGCAGGGCCAGACTTTTTGCTACCCGAAGTGCTTACCCCAAATCCTCACCAGACATAACCGGAAAAAATCGTTGGCATACACGCAGGGTGCAAGATTATACGGACTGTGCAATAAAGCGCAAGGATCATACACAGATCATTGCCTGTTAATGCGTGATCATCACATTATTTTCATATTGAATTTTAAACAATGGTTAAATGAAGTTTGCTATATGCCATGATTACACTACAGTATCTCTTGCGGGCCTTTATATTCTGCAAGTGCCAAAGCGTGGTGATCTCCCTGTGGATAAAAAGCGTCAAAGCTGTGTAAAAGAATGAGGATTTGTGTCGTCTTTTGCGTTATGATCGTTGATCCCGATCCTAATATCTCTCTTGCAGATGATAGAGATCTTTGGGGAGCGATGAAGTTAAAAATCGCCACAAGGTACATGCTATCTTCCTTGCCACATCATGAGGAATAAGAGGAATAACACCTTGTGCCCAGTATAACGTATCTTTTATTCCGGTTTCTTTTATTGGTCTTGTTTTAGGGGAGTTCGCCGTGTCACTTTCGCTTTGGCAGCAATGTCTTGCCCGATTGCAGGATGAGTTACCTGCCACAGAATTCAGTATGTGGATACGACCCCTTCAGGCAGAACTGAGTGATAACACGTTGGCTCTCTATGCCCCCAACCGGTTTGTGTTGGATTGGGTAAGAGAGAAATATATTAATAATATCAATTTGTTATTAAATGATTTCTGTGGCCCTGAAGTCCCGTTACTGCGTTTTGAAGTAGGGAATAAGCCTGTTTCGCCAAACCAGTCTCCATCTCAGAAAATCATTGCCGATGCGCCAGTGGCGGCTGTACCGTCCAGCTCATCAGTTCGCCCAAGCTGGGACAACGCAAAAGCCCAACCTGAGTTATCCTATCGTTCCAATGTGAACCCCAAGCACACATTCGATAACTTTGTTGAAGGTAAATCCAACCAACTCGCCAGAGCGGCTGCCAGACAAGTGGCGGATAATCCAGGGGGTGCATACAATCCCTTGTTCCTGTATGGCGGAACCGGATTAGGTAAAACCCACCTTCTGCATGCGGTCGGCAATAGCATTATGGCACGCAAGGCTAATGCAAAAGTGGTTTACATGCACTCTGAACGTTTCGTTCAGGACATGGTAAAAGCATTGCAAAACAATGCGATAGAAGAGTTTAAACGCTATTATCGCTCAGTGGATGCCCTGCTGATCGATGATATTCAGTTTTTTGCCAATAAAGAGCGATCCCAGGAAGAATTCTTTCACACGTTCAATGCCCTGTTAGAAGGGAATCAACAGATTATTCTGACATCAGATCGCTATCCGAAAGAGATAAATGGCGTCGAAGATCGGTTAAAATCCCGTTTTGGCTGGGGATTGACGGTTGCCATTGAACCGCCGGAGCTGGAGACTCGCGTTGCCATTCTGATGAAGAAAGCGGACGAAAATCAAATCCAGTTGCCGGGGGAAGTGGCCTTTTTTATTGCTAAACGCCTGCGATCTAACGTGCGTGAACTCGAAGGCGCTTTGAACCGAGTCATCGCCAATGCCAATTTTACCGGTCGCGCGATTACTATTGATTTTGTACGCGAAGCATTACGTGACTTATTGGCGCTTCAGGAAAAGCTGGTCACCATTGATAATATTCAGAAAACGGTGGCTGAATATTACAAAATCAAGGTTGCGGATCTGCTTTCCAAGCGCCGCTCACGCTCCGTTGCCCGTCCGAGACAAATGGCAATGGCGCTGGCAAAAGAGCTGACAAATCACAGTTTGCCTGAAATCGGGGATGCCTTTGGTGGCCGTGACCATACCACCGTCCTTCACGCTTGTCGGAAAATCGAACAACTGCGTGAGGAAAGTCATGACATCAAAGAAGATTTTTCCAACTTAATCAGAACATTATCTTCCTAGCGCTATGAAATTCATCATTGAACGTGAGCAATTATTAAAACCTTTGCAGCAGGTTAGCAGCCCCTTGGGAGGCCGCCCTACCCTGCCCATTTTAGGCAACTTATTATTGCAGGTCACAGAGGGTTCCCTGCTACTGACGGGCACCGATCTGGAAATGGAAATGAAGGCGCGGGTTACCCTGACTCAGCCACATGAACAAGGTGCCACCACCGTTCCCGCCCGTAAATTCTTTGATATCTGGCGCGGGTTGCCTGACGGCGCAGAAATCAGCGTAGAACAGGATGGCGATCGCATTCTCGTTCGTTCCGGCCGCAGCCGTTTTTCACTCTCGACGCTACCTGCATCAGATTTTCCCAATCTTGATGACTGGCAGAGCGAAGTCGAATTTTCACTGCCTCAGGCCACACTGAAACGCCTGATTGAATCGACACAATTTTCCATGGCACATCAGGATGTTCGCTATTACTTGAACGGTATGCTGTTTGAAACGGAAGGGGAAGAACTGCGTACTGTTGCCACAGATGGACACCGTCTGGCGGTTTGTTCCATGGGTATCGGGCAAAATCTGCCGTCCCATTCAGTGATAGTCCCCCGCAAAGGGGTCATTGAATTAATGCGTCTGCTGGATGGCGGTGATAATCCGCTGCAATTGCAGATTGGCAGCAATAACATTCGGGCCCATGTGGGTGATTTTATCTTCACATCGAAGTTAGTTGATGGCCGTTTTCCTGATTACCGCCGCGTATTACCCAAAAATCCCAATAAGACGTTGGAAGCCAATTGTGACATGCTTAAGCAGGCATTTTCGCGGGCCGCGATTTTATCCAACGAAAAATTCCGTGGCGTGCGTATCTATTTAAGCGAAAACCAACTCAGAATCACCGCCAATAATCCGGAGCAAGAAGAAGCAGAAGAGATCGTTGATGTCAATTACCAGGGCAGTGAGGTGGAAATTGGCTTCAATGTCAGCTATGTATTGGATGTTCTCAACGCATTGAAATGTGAGCACGTAAGTCTGTTGCTGACGGATGCCACATCCAGTGTAAAAATTGAGAATTCAGCCAGTCAGGCTGCGACTTATGTCGTGATGCCAATGCGCCTGTAACAGAATTAATTCATCGATATGATTCTCTCGCGTTTGCTGATCCGCGATTTTCGTAATATCGCGGATGCTGACCTGCCACTGGCAACCGGTTTTAATTTTCTGGTTGGGCCAAACGGTAGCGGCAAAACAAGTATACTGGAAGCCATTTATACCTTGGGTCATGGCCGTGCTTTTCGCAGTATTCAGGCAGGAAGGGTCATTCGCCATGAATGCGAAGAGTTCATTCTTCATGGGCGGCTTGATCAGCAACCCCATGAGCGTAGTTTATCGGTGGGCTTAAGCAAAAATCGCCAAGGCGACAGCAAAGTCAGAATTGATGGCAGTGATGGGCATAAAATTGCTGAATTGGCGAAAATCCTGCCGATACAACTTATCACGCCGGAAGGTTTCACCTTGCTAAATGGTGGCCCGAAATATCGTCGGGCCTTTATTGATTGGGGCTGTTTTCACAATGAGCCTCGCTTTTTTGCTGCCTGGGTCAACCTAAGAAGGCTGCTCAAGCAACGCAATGCGGCATTGCGACAAGTGACCCGCTACAGCCAAATCCAGCATTGGGATCGCGAATTAGCTCCGCTGGCAACCGAAATCAGTCAATGGCGGGCCGACTATATTGCAGGTATTTCCGAGGATATCGAAAAAACCTGCCAACAATTTTTACCTGAATTCACACTTAGTATCAGTTTCCAACAAGGTTGGGACAAAGAGAGTGAATATGCGGAGCTGCTCGCGCGGCAGTTTGAGCGCGACAAATCGCTAACCTACACCGCGGCCGGCCCGCATAAAGCCGATCTACGGATCAGGGCGGACGGTACACCAGTAGAAGATATGCTGTCCCGTGGTCAGTTGAAGTTACTGATGTGTGCGTTGAGGTTAGCACAGGGTGAATATTTCACCCGACAGAGCGGGCAAAAATGCCTGTATCTGCTTGATGATTTTGCCTCAGAACTGGATGCCGGCCGTCGTCAGTTATTAGCCGAGCGTCTAAAATCTACGCAAGCCCAAGTGTTTGTCAGTGCAATCACATCTGGGCAAGTTACAGACATGATTGATGTAAATAGCAGGATGTTTCGCGTAGAACATGGCAAAATAGAGATTCAACCACAGGATTAAGATGAGCGAGAAACGTTGATGTCGAATACATATGACTCCTCAAGTATCAAGGTATTAAAAGGGCTGGATGCCGTCCGTAAACGTCCAGGCATGTATATCGGTGATACCGATGATGGTACTGGCCTGCACCACATGGTCTTCGAGGTTGTTGACAACGCTATCGACGAAGCCCTCGCAGGCCATTGTGACAAAATCGTTGTCACAATCCACGCAGATAATTCCGTTTCTGTGCAGGATGATGGCCGCGGTATTCCTACCGACATACACGAAGAAGAAGGTGTTTCAGCAGCAGAAGTCATCATGACCGTGCTGCATGCGGGGGGTAAATTCGATGACAACTCCTATAAAGTTTCCGGCGGTCTGCATGGCGTGGGGGTTTCTGTTGTTAACGCCTTATCGGAAAAACTGGAACTGACTATCCGCCGTGACGGCAAGGTTCACGAACAGACCTATCATATGGGCGTGCCACAGTCACCACTGAAAGTCGTCGGTGATACTGAGCAGACAGGAACCACGGTCCGTTTCTGGCCAAGCATGGAGACATTCAAACTTAACACTGAGTTCGAATACGATATTCTGGCAAAGCGCCTGCGTGAATTATCCTTCCTCAACTCCGGTGTTTCCATTCGTTTAGTTGACAAGCGTACCAATGCCGAAGATCACTTCCACTATGAGGGCGGCATCAAAGCGTTTGTTGAATTCCTGAGCCGCAATAAAAACCCCATTCACCCGAATGTCTTCTATTTCTCCACCGAAAAAGACGGGATTGGCGTTGAAATTTCCATGCAGTGGAATGACGGTTTTCAGGAAAATATTTACTGCTTTACCAACAACATTCCTCAGCGCGATGGCGGCACCCACTTAGTCGGTTTCCGTACCGCAATGACCCGTACCCTCAATAGTTACATGGATAAAGAGGGTTACAACAAAAAATCCAAAGTCAGCGCCACTGGTGATGATGCCCGTGAAGGCTTGATTGCGGTCATTTCCGTTAAAGTGCCTGATCCTAAATTCTCTTCCCAGACCAAAGATAAGCTGGTTTCTTCCGAAGTGAAGACCGCCGTCGAAACCCTGATGAATGAGAAGCTGGTGGAATACCTGCTGGAAAACCCGAACGATGCCAAAACCGTCGTCGGCAAAATCATTGATGCCGCCCGTGCCCGTGAAGCCGCGCGTAAAGCCCGTGAAATGACCCGCCGCAAAGGGGCGCTGGATCTGGCAGGGTTACCTGGCAAACTGGCTGACTGTCAGGAGCGCGACCCGGCTCTGTCTGAACTGTACTTAGTGGAAGGTGATTCGGCGGGCGGTTCCGCAAAACAGGGGCGCAACCGTAAGAATCAGGCAATCCTGCCACTGAAAGGTAAGATCCTGAACGTTGAGAAAGCCCGCTTTGACAAGATGCTCTCCTCACAGGAAGTTGCCACCTTGATCACCGCGCTGGGCTGCGGCATTGGCCGTGATGAGTACAACCCGGACAAGCTGCGTTATCACAGCATTATCATCATGACCGACGCCGACGTTGATGGTTCTCACATCCGCACCCTGTTGCTGACATTCTTCTATCGCCAGATGCCGGAAATCATCGAGCGTGGCTATGTCTACATTGCCCAGCCACCACTGTATAAGGTGAAGAAAGGCAAACAAGAGCAATACATCAAAGATGACGATGCGATGGAAGCCTACCAGATGTCCATCGCGCTGGATGGTGCAGCGTTGTACATCAACCCGCATGCACCTGCCCTGAAAGGCGAAGCGCTGGAAAATCTGGTGACTGAATTCAATGCTACCCAGAAAATCATCCGTCGCATGGAACGCCTGTATCCGCTGGCTCTACTGAACAACCTGATTTACCATCCCAAACTGACCGAAGACGCCTTAAACGATCAGGCAAAAGTGGAGGAATGGGTCAGTGCACTGGTTATTCGCCTGAATGATAAAGAGCAGAATGGCAGCACTTACAGCTACCAAATCCATGAAAACCGGGAACGTCAAATTTTCGAACCCGTTCTGTGCATTCGTACTCATGGCGTTGATACCAACTACAATTTGGATTTCGATTTCATCCACGGTGGCGAATATCGCCGCATCACCAAACTGGGTGAATCGATCGGGAACCTGATTGAAGAGGGCGCATATATCGAACGTGGCGAACGTCGTCAGGCGGTAAGCAGCTTTGAACAGGCTCTGGAGTGGCTGGCCAAAGAGTCACGCCGTGGTCTTTCCGTTCAACGTTATAAAGGTCTGGGAGAAATGAACCCTGATCAGTTGTGGGAAACCACCATGAACCCAGAAACACGTCGCATGATGCGTGTCACCGTGAAAGATGCGATTGCTACTGACCAACTGTTCACAACGTTGATGGGTGATGCGGTTGAACCTCGCCGTGCATTTATTGAAGAGAATGCCCTAAAAGCAGCAAATATTGATATCTGATATTTCTACTTATTCCACATCCCTGTCTTATCTGGGGTGTGGATATGTGAATTGATTGATTTATCTATTTTTCTCCCAGCAACCTATATCACTAAAAAAACATCCCCTACTATTATCCTTCGACAATTATACTGGACAAAGAAAAAGACGAAACACTAACTAAATATAATTCAAAATATTTCGATTCCATCCCACCAATATGTATGCTGCCATCAAATTGGCAGTTTCTTTCAAGAGTCCACTTAAATTAAATCACATTAATTAAGCAAGCAAATCAGTGTAAAAATAGAAAAGCAGAATAAGAGAACAGCATTACAGCTTATAGTTAAAGGAGATTTATTATGTTGAAACGAAACAACTCCTTTGATAGTTATAGCCCAAAATTTCTATCAGAGTCTTTAACTCGTTCAAAATCTTTCCATTCCTTACCACCTAAAAACATATTGAATATAAACATTAATTACCAAAACCCTCGATTAATTAACGGATATATACCAATAATCCGAGAAACTAACATAGAAAATGGAATCATTTCAGTTACCCAACTTTACCAATCAATCCGGACAGACGGATGGATTAGCCACATTAATAATGTTGCTGAAAGAGAAAAAGAGATACATCAAAAACAAGAAAAAACACGCGAAGATTTATGGAATATGAGATGCTGTATAACATATAATCTTTTAGATAAACTTGCAAAATTCTTAACCTATCTTAAAGAAATGGAAAAAACTCAGAAAAAAGATACTCAGACACACGCCTGTTTTGTTTGTTATATTAATACTAAGCCTATCGGAATCATGCTAATAAAAAAATATTATTCTCTACATAGCCGAGTAAAATCATACTATCCTGAGGTAAATTTCCTTATAACCCACCCTGGCATTCAGAATTGTGGCCATTTACTGATGGAAAAAGCCGTTAATATGTCTTATGAAATAGGTTATCACGGAAAATTAAAACTCACACTTGCAACAGATGAACTTTCTTCAAAAGTTTATGAAAAGATGGGCTTTATTAAGTCTGATTATATGAGAATGACATTAGATCCAAACGAAAATAAGGCCTGGCTCTTCTCTCCAAGCCATGGTGGTTACCTATTTAAAGGAATTTATTAAAATTCATGATAATACAAAGTATTAATGATAAAAATTCAAACCGCCAATTTATCTACCCAATTGGCGGCCTATTTCCACGAATCCAATTAACGATTGGATTTTTCCTACAGCAAAATACGCAGCATACGGCGCAACGGTTCAGCCGCACCCCACAACAACTGATCGCCCACCGTAAAGGCAGACAAATATTCCGGCCCCATATTCAGTTTACGCAGACGACCCACAGGCGTATTCAACGTACCTGTGACCGCAGCCGGTGTTAATTCCCGCATCGTCAGCTCACGATCATTCGGGATCACGCGCACCCAATCATTATGGGAAGCCAGCAGGGTTTCAATTTCATGGATCGGGATATCTTTTTTCAATTTCAGGGTAAATGCCTGACTATGGCAGCGCAATGCCCCGATACGGACACATAGACCATCAATCGGGATCACATGATTGCCCGTATTCAAAATCTTGTTAGTTTCCGCCAGCCCTTTCCACTCTTCACGGCTTTGCCCATTTTCCAGTTGCTTATCAATCCACGGGATCAGGCTCCCCGCCAGAGGAACGCCAAATTGATCCGTCGGTAGTGTGCCGCTGCGGGTAAAATCAGTGACACGTTTTTCAATATCCAAAATCGCGGAAGCGGGGTTCTGTAATTCCTCGGCAACCTGATTATGCAGCATGCCCATTTGTACCAGCAGTTCACGCATATGACGAGCGCCACCGCCAGAAGCGGCCTGATAACTGGATACCGATGCCCACTCAATCAAATCATTGGCAAATAATCCTCCCAATGACATCAACATCAAGCTCACGGTACAGTTACCGCCAACAAACGTTTTAATGCCTTTATTCAGACTGTCTTGAATATGTTGGGAGTTGACAGGATCGAGAATAATGACCGCATCATCATCCATACGCAGGGAAGAAGCCGCATCAATCCAATATCCCTGCCAACCTGTTGCTTTCAGTTTAGGGTAAATTTCATTGGTATAATCCCCGCCCTGACAGCTAATGATAATATCCAGCGCACTCAATGCCTCGATATCAAAAGCATCCTGTAGTACGCCTGATTTTTCTGCACTATTTATTGCACTATTTATTGCAAAGCTCGGAGCTGGAAGCCCGTGTTGGGAAGTGGTGAAGAAAACCGGATTGATTTGATCAAAATCCCGCTCTTCCACCATCCGCTGCATTAAGACTGAGCCGACCATGCCACGCCAGCCGATAAAACCTACACTTTTCATCATAATTACCCTGCCTTGAAAGATATTCGTCAGACACACTGACATGACTAAAACTGACAAAATATAGTGAAAGGTGCAAGTTTATTTATGAACTTTGACATTCTCCCCCACCTTCGCACTTCGTGACTCAGGAGGGGGATTGTGCTTTAATAAATTCGGACACTGATGCTATATCTTAGTTTTCTGAGCATCAGATAATGCACTGATTTTGCTATTATTACGGCTTTGGTACTTAGATAAGGTCATTGGTACTTTTATTGAAAATGAATTCTATATCTAACACATGTCAACGGGTTGAATACATGACTGTTTAGGTAATATGATAGCCGATAATAACCCAATCAGTAAAAGTACGGCTGTAATAAAATAGTTTCAGACACTTTTATTTTATCCATTTTATATATTGTCAACATCCTAATATGTAGTGATAAGTCTCTATTATGATTTTCCTCTTATAAAAAAACCCGGTCAGCTTCCGCATAACCGGATTTAGAAAGTACTTATTTTACTATACGTCTATATTAACAACGCACTATAAATATTACTCCACCGTCACTGATTTCGCCAGGTTACGCGGCTGATCCACATCCGTGCCTTTGATCAGGGCAACGTGGTAAGACAGCAGTTGCAGTGGCACGGTGTAGAAGATCGGGGCAATCAACTCTTCTACGTGGGGCAGGGGGATGATCTTCATGTTTTCGCTGTTGGTGAAACCGGCATCTTGATCGGCGAAGACATACAGCAAACCGCCACGGGCGCGGACTTCTTCGATGTTGGATTTCAGTTTTTCCAGCAGTTCGTTGTTCGGGGCAACGATAATCACGGGCATGTCCGCATCGATCAGGGCCAATGGGCCATGCTTCAGTTCACCCGCTGCGTAGGCTTCTGCGTGGATGTAGGAGATCTCTTTCAGTTTCAGCGCACCTTCAACGGCGATTGGGTATTGATCGCCACGGCCAAGGAACAGGGCATGATGTTTTTCAGAGAAGTCTTCCGCCAATGCTTCAATCAGCTTGTCTTTGGATAACATGCTTTCAATGCGGCTTGGCAGGGCATGCAGGGCGTGAACAATGTCCTGTTCCAGTGCGGTATTCGCTCCTTTCAGGCGTCCCATGTAAGCCACCAGCATCAACAATACGGTTAACTGGGTGGTAAAAGCTTTGGTCGATGCCACACCGATTTCTGCGCCGGCTTTGGTCATCAGGGCAAATTCAGATTCACGTACCAAAGAGGAACCGGCAACGTTACAGATGGTCAATGAAGTCAGATAGCCCAGCTCTTTGGATAGACGCAGGGCAGCCAAGGTGTCAGCCGTTTCACCAGACTGGGACAGGGTGATAAGCAGGCTTCCTTTGCGGCGAGCCGGCTTGCGGTAACGGAATTCAGAAGCGATTTCAACGTCACATGGAATGCCTGCCAGTGATTCGAACCAGTAGCGCGAAACCATGCCCGCGTTAAAAGAGGTGCCGCAGGCGACGATTTGGATATGTTCAACTTGGGACAGCAGTTGCGCAGCGTTAGCACCCAGTTCGGACAGATTAACCTGACCATGGCTCAAACGACCTTCCAATGTACTTTTGATCGCCATTGGCTGTTCGTAAATCTCTTTCTGCATGTAGTGACGGTATACCCCTTTATCACCGGCATCGTATTGAACGTTGGATTCAATTTGCTCACGCTCGACCGCTTCGCCCTGTACATCAAAGATACGAACGGTACGGCGGGTGATTTCGGCGATATCACCTTCTTCCAGATAGATAAAGCGACGGGTCACCGGCAGTAGCGCCAATTGGTCGGATGCCAGGAAGTTTTCCCCCACCCCCAAACCAATCACCAGTGGGCTGCCGGAGCGCGCAGCGACCAGTACATCAGGATGACGGCTATCCATAATCACGGTGCCATAAGCGCCGCGTAATTGTGGAATAACACGCTGAACGACTTCCAGCAGTGAACCGCCTTGTTGCTGTTCCCAGTGAACAAGGTGGGCAATCGTTTCTGTATCGGTATCAGAAGAGAAGCGGTAACCACGCGCTTTTAATGTTTCGCGCAGTTCTTCGTGGTTTTCAATAATGCCGTTATGCACAACCGCGATATGTTCAGAAACGTGGGGATGGGCATTGCGTTCGCTGGGTTCACCGTGGGTCGCCCAACGTGTGTGGGCAATCCCCGTACCACCAATAACAGGCTGTTTGTCCGCTTCATCAGCCAGCATCTGCACTTTACCGACTTCACGCAGACGGGTCATGCAATTTTCACCGTCAACATTTTTACCGTCAACAACAGCCATACCCGCAGAGTCATAACCACGATACTCCAGGCGGCGAAGACCTTCGATCAGTATTTCTGCAATATCTCGTTGTGCACAAGCACCAACAATTCCACACATTTTGTTTTATTCCTAAAAACAGGGCGAATAAACGCCCTTTTTATGTCGCACAACCTGATTGTCTTACGGCAAATCGCGTTGCGGCTTTGCCGTCCCCGAGCTTTGTAGAGATGGGGATTTTTATTATGAATACAGCTTAATTATTTTTCTTGACTGGACGCGGCCAGTTTTTAATATGGGTTTGCTTTACGCGGCTGATCACCAATTCATTCTCAGCAATATCTTTTGTGACTGTGGTTCCAGCACCAATCGTTGCCCCTTTCGCAACCGTCACTGGTGCTACAAATTGGGTGTCAGAACCCACAAAGACATCATCACCAATGATAGTTTTAAATTTATTGGCGCCATCATAATTACAGGTTATGGTTCCTGCACCTATGTTTACATTATTGCCAATTTCAGAATCACCAAGATAAGTCAGGTGACCTGCCTTGGAACCTTCGCCGAGCGAGGATTTTTTCATTTCAACGAAATTACCAACGTGGGCTTTTTCCGCCAATTTGGAACCTGGGCGCAAACGGGCAAAAGGCCCAATAGTGCACTCAGCAGCAATTTCAGAATCTTCGATGATAGTGTAAGGACTAATCACTGCCCCATCACCAATCACGCAATTTTTCAGGATACAGCCAGAGCCGATCTGAACATTATTTCCCAATGTGACATGCCCCTTGATAACCACATTAATATCAATCACCACATCACGGCCATGCTCTAATGTTCCCCGCAGATCAAAACGGGCGGGATCTAACAACATGACGCCGGCCAGCAGCAGTTTTTCAGCTTGTTCTGACTGGTAAATACGCTCCAGAGCAGCAAGTTGCAGGCGATTGTTAACCCCTTCCATCTCACTTAAGCGGCTTGGGTGTACGGCCTTGATTTG
Source organism: Xenorhabdus sp. PR6a (assembly GCF_028599065.1). Lineage (NCBI taxonomy): Bacteria > Pseudomonadati > Pseudomonadota > Gammaproteobacteria > Enterobacterales > Morganellaceae > Xenorhabdus > Xenorhabdus sp. PR6a. The sequence continues at coordinate 17,049 of NZ_JAQRFJ010000033.1, forward strand.
ACGGCCTTCCTGGTGGGCAAGGGCAATAACATCGGTCAGGTAATATTCGCCTTGGGCATTGTTGTTTTCCAACTTAGCTAACCAACGTTTTAAATCACCGCCATTTGCCACCAAAATGCCGGTGTTGATTTCGTTGATTTTACGCTGTTCTTCCGAGGCGTCTTTTTGTTCGATAATGCCGGTCACTTCACCCTGTTCACGGATGATACGGCCATAGCCCGTTGGATTATCCAGAATGGCCGTTAATAAACCGATTCCACCCGCAGGTTTTGCTGCAATCAAACGCGCCAGGGTATCTTTGCCAATCAGAGGCACATCGCCGTAAAGGATCAGAATATCTTCATCATCCGAAAAGTGCGGAGCCGCTTGCTGCATAGCATGACCCGTACCAAGTTGTTCCGCTTGCAGTACCCAGTTCAGATTCTGGTTAGCAAGTACTTGCTTCATCAGGTCACCGCCATGCCCATAAACCAAATGAACATTTTCAGTACCCAATTCCATTGCAGTGTCAATGACATGCTGAACCATGGGTTTACCGGCCAGCAAGTGCAGAACTTTGGGAAGGGCAGAATACATGCGCGTTCCTTTACCAGCGGCAAGGATCACGACACTTTTTGCACTGTTACTGTTTGAGATAATAGACATAAGAAACCTGACAATTCTAATTTTAAGTGTGAAAGTAAACCTGTTTGCAAAATAAATTGCCACATATTTTGCAATGCAAAAATGCAATAAAAGCAAAAAAGCCAGTTAGCTTTCACCAACTGGCTTTTTATCTCACTGCCTGTACCCTTTGTCTTTCAAGCTGCCGCATCAATGATGAGATGCAATTCGAAATCGATCAGGTACTGATTACATCATTTTCTTTGTCAGCTCGATAACGCGAAGTTTCGCGATCGCTTTCGACAATTCAGCAGATGCCTGAGCATAATCAACATCGCCGTGAGAATTACGGATGTGTTCTTCTGCCTTGCGCTTGGCTTCAAGCACTTTAGCTTCATCCAAATCCTTACCACGGATCGCTGTATCGGCCAGTACGATAACGCCGTTTGGCTGAACTTCAAGAATACCCCCCGACAGGTAGATAAACTCTTCTTCACCAAACTGCTTAACAATACGTATCATGCCCGGTTTTATGGCAGTAAGTAGTGGTGTGTGTTGGGGATAGATCCCCAGCTCACCTTCACTACCTGTCACCTGAATCTTCTGTACCAGCCCTTCAAACATCTGTTTTTCAGCACTGACTACGTTCAGGGAGAACGTCATTGCAGCCATATCAACCTCCCGTCAGCCGTATTAAAGCGATTTCGCTTTTTCCACAGCTTCTTCGATGGAGCCAACCATATAGAACGCCTGCTCTGGCAGGTGGTCATAATCACCGTTCAGGATGCCCTTGAAGCCACGGATGGTGTCTTTCAGAGGAACGAATTTACCTGGTGAACCGGTGAAGACTTCAGCAACGAAGAATGGCTGGGATAGGAAGCGCTGGATCTTACGGGCACGTGCCACAACCAGTTTATCGTCTTCTGACAGTTCATCCATCCCCAGAATGGCGATGATGTCTTTCAGCTCCTGATAACGTTGCAGGATAGACTGAACGCCACGCGCCACGTCATAGTGCTCCTGACCAACAACCAGTGGATCAAGCTGACGGCTGGTTGAATCCAGCGGGTCAACCGCAGGGTAAATCCCCAAGGATGCGATCTGACGACTCAATACAACGGTTGCATCCAAGTGGGCAAAGGTTGTCGCAGGTGATGGGTCAGTCAAGTCATCCGCAGGAACGTAAACGGCCTGTACGGAAGTAATAGAGCCCGTTTTGGTTGAGGTGATACGCTCTTGCAGCGCACCCATCTCTTCCGCCAATGTTGGCTGATAACCTACCGCAGATGGCATACGACCCAACAGGGCAGAGACTTCTGTTCCTGCCAGGGTATAACGGTAAATGTTGTCAACGAACAGCAGAACGTCACGGCCTTCATCACGGAATTTTTCCGCCATGGTCAAACCGGTCAATGCGACACGCAGACGGTTTCCTGGTGGCTCATTCATCTGACCGTATACCAGAGACACTTTATCCAGTACGTTTGAGTCGGTCATTTCATGATAGAAGTCGTTACCTTCACGGGTACGTTCACCCACACCAGCAAATACGGAGTAACCTGAGTGCTCGATCGCGATATTACGGATAAGCTCCATCATGTTAACGGTTTTACCTACGCCCGCACCTCCAAACAGCCCTACTTTACCACCCTTAGCGAACGGGCAGATCAAGTCCATGACTTTGATACCGGTTTCCAGCAGTTCCTGAGAGTTGGACAACTCTTCATAGGTGGGTGCTGTACGGTGAATTGACCAGCGCTCTTCTTCGCCAATCTCACCTTTCATGTCAATGGGATCACCCAATACGTTCATGATACGACCCAATGTGGCTTTACCCACTGGGACTTCGATTGGGTGTCCTAAATCAGTTACGTCCAAATGACGGCGCAGGCCATCGGAGGTACCCATTGCGATACAACGGACAATCCCACCACCTAACTGTTGCTGAACTTCCAGCACCAGTTTTTCTTCACCGTTTTTAACCTCAAGGGCATCGTATACTTTTGGTACGCTGTCCTGAGGGAATTCGACGTCCACCACGGCGCCGATTACCTGGATAATCTTTCCAGTAGCCATCTTGAATCCTCTACGTAATTCGTAAACCTAGCTGTTAAACCGCAGAAGCACCCGAAACGATTTCGGTGAGTTCCTGAGTGATACTGGCCTGACGAGCCTTGTTGTAAACCAACTGCAACTCTTTGATCAGGTTGCCACCGTTATCGGTCGCGGCTTTCATCGCTACCATTCGTGCGGCCTGTTCACTAGCCAGGTTTTCAACGACGCCCTGATAAACTTGCGATTCTATATAGCGGCGCAGCAGGGTATCCAACAACGCCTTAGGATCAGGTTCATACAGATAGTCCCAAGACTTCTTCTTCAGTGTTTCATCGTCTCCGGCTGGCAGAGGCAATAACTGAGTGATGGTCGGAACCTGAGACATGGTATTCATGAACTTGTTTGTCACTATATACAGTTTATCCAGACGCCCTTCGTCATATGCTTGCATCATGACGTGGACTGGCCCGATCAGTTCGGACAATGATGGGTTATCTCCCATCCCTGTTACTTGGGCAACAATGTTGCCACCAACAGAAGAAAAGAAAGAAACCGCTTTTGATCCAACAAGTGCCAAATCAACCTGGACGTTTTTATCAGACCAGTCTTTCATTTCTATCAGCAATTTTTTGAACAAGTTAATGTTCAAACCGCCACATAAACCACGGTCAGTCGAAACAACCACGTACCCAACACGCTTCACTTCACGCTCTTCAAGGTATGGATGTTTGTATTCCAGATTACCTAACGCAAGGTGTCCAATCACACTGCGAATGGTCTCTGCATAAGGACGGCTGGCCGCCATGCGATCCTGCGTTTTACGCATTTTGGACGCGGCGACCATCTCCATCGCTTTAGTGATTTTTTGCGTGTTTTGCACACTGGCGATTTTGGTACGTATCTCTTTTGCGCCGGCCATTTCTGCTTCTCCGAATTCAACCAGACGGCCCGTGTTATTTTGATTAAATAAAATCAAACTGGGCCGAATAGTGTTACCAGGACTGAGTCGCCTTGAAGGATTCCAACAGCGCTTTCAGCTTCGCTTCGATCTCTCCGTTGTAATCACCAGACTGGTCAATCTCTTTCAGCAGATCAGCATGTTCACGGCTAGCATACGCCAACAACGCAGCTTCGAAACTGACCACTTTCGCGATTTCGATATCTTCCAGATAACCACGCTCAGCGGCAAACAGAGACAAGGCCTGCTGTGCAATGGACATTGGCAGATACTGCTTCTGTTTCAACAACTCAGTCACTTTCTGACCATGATCCAACTGCTTACGCGTTGCATCATCCAGATCAGAAGCAAACTGGGAGAATGCCGCCAGTTCACGGTACTGAGCCAGAGCGGTACGAATACCACCAGACAGTTTCTTAATGATCTTAGTCTGAGCCGCACCACCGACACGGGATACTGAAATCCCAGGGTTAACCGCTGGACGGATACCGGAGTTGAACAGAGAAGATTCAAGGAAGATCTGACCATCAGTGATGGAGATAACGTTGGTTGGTACGAACGCAGAAACGTCACCTGCCTGAGTTTCGATGATTGGCAACGCAGTCAGAGAGCCTGTTTTACCCTTCACTTTACCGTTGGTGAATTTTTCAACGTATTCAGCGTTAACACGCGCTGCACGCTCCAACAAACGGGAGTGCAGATAGAAAACGTCACCCGGGAATGCTTCACGTCCAGGTGGACGACGCAACAACAGGGAAATCTGACGGTATGCTACAGCCTGTTTAGACAGGTCATCGTAAACAATCAGTGCATCTTCGCCGCGATCACGGAAGTATTCACCCATCGCACAACCCGAGTAGGGTGCCAGATATTGCAGGGCCGCAGACTCAGAAGCGGATGCAACAACCACGATGGTGTTTTCCAGTGCGCCGTGCTCTTCCAGTTTACGCACCACGTTAGCAATGGTAGAGGCTTTCTGGCCAATCGCAACATAGATACATTTGATACCAGAATCACGCTGGTTGATGATCGCATCGATAGCCAGAGCGGTTTTACCGGTCTGACGGTCACCGATAACCAGCTCACGCTGGCCGCGGCCGATTGGGATCATGGCATCAACGGATTTGTAACCTGTCTGGACAGGCTGGTCAACGGATTGACGATCGATAACACCGGGTGCGATAACCTCAATGGGTGAGAAGCCATCGTGCTCAACCGCGCCCTTGCCGTCAATCGGCTCGCCCAGTGTGTTCACAACACGACCCAGCAGACCACGACCAACAGGTACTTCCAAAATACGGCCAGTACATTTGACTTTCATGCCTTCGGCTAAGTCAGCATACGGACCCATGACAACCGCACCTACAGAGTCGCGCTCCAGGTTCAGTGCAATTGCGTAACGGTTGCCAGGCAGGGAGATCATTTCACCCTGCATGACGTCAGCTAAACCGTGGACACGAATGATACCGTCGTTAACGGAAACAATCGTTCCTTCATTGTGAGCTTCGCTCACGACATTGAACTGAGCAATACGCTGTTTGATCAGTTCGCTGATTTCGGTGGAATTCAGTTGCATATGCTCCAGTCCCCTTAAGACTGCAAGTCGTCTGTTAAACGATCCAGACGGCCACGAATACTGCCATCGATCACCATGTCACCTGCGCGGATAACCACGCCGGCAATAACAGACTTATCAATTTTGCAATTCAGCTTCACTTTGCGTGACAGACGTTTTTCCATCGCCGCAGAAATTTTAGCCTGCTGCTGCTCATTCAGTTCGGATGCAGAAATCACTTCAACATCGATAGTCGATTCAAGTGATGCACGCAATTGGATAAATTGCTGGAAGACTTCTGGCAGTACCAGCAAGCGACCATTTTCTGCCATGACACGAATAAAGTTCTGAGCATGCTCATCAACCTGCTCACCACAAAGGGTGATGAAGGTTTTAGCTAACGTTTCCGGTGCCAATGAACCGGAAAGCAGCTCACCAACCTGCTCATTACGAGTCACCTCTGCAATGAACGCCAGCATGTTCTGCCAGTGTTCAAGAGATTGGTGTTCTACAGCAAAGTCAAAAGCTGCTTTGGCGTAGGGGCGAGCTACCGTAGCAAATTCAGACATGCCCCTCCCTCCTTACAGTTCAGCGACCAGTTTATCAACGATGTCGCTGTTAGCAGCTTCATCCACGGAACGTTCGATGATTTTCTCGGCACCTGCGATCGCCAGCATCGCAACCTGTTTACGTAACTCTTCACGAGCGCGTTTGCGTTCAGCTTCAATTTCAGCATGAGCCTGCGCTACAATTTTGTTACGTTCCAGCTCGGCTTCTGCTTTAGCATCATCAATAATCTGGGCTTTTTGTTTATTAGCCTGTTCAATGATAACTTGGGCATCCGCTTTCGCTTTTTTCAGTTGGTCGGTCGCATTGGCTTGCGCTAAGTCCAGGTTCTTTTTAGCACGCTCTGCTGAAGCCAAACCGTCAGCAATCTCTTTCTGACGTTTTTCAATGGCCGCCATGATCGGTGGCCATACATACTTCATGCAGAACAGAACAAACAGGACAAACGCAATGGCCTGGCCGAGGATTGTTGCGTTAATATTCACGACACAATACCTCTATTTCAATTAATGAATTGGCGTAATTTTAAGTTCTGTTTTATTAACCGCCAACAGCGAACATCATAAACAAGCCCAGGCCCACAGCAATCATCGGGATGGCGTCAACCAGGCCCATGACAATAAAGAACTGCGTACGCAGCAGAGGAATCAGATCAGGTTGGCGAGCAGCGCCTTCCAGGAATTTACCCCCGAGGATGCCGATACCGATCGCAGCACCAATAGCCGCCAAACCCATCAGAATAGCGGCAGCTATGTACAGCAGATCCATGTTTATATCCATGACAGTCTCCAGTTTGTTTCAAGTTAAAACACAATTATTGATTGATAAAAAATTAATGCTCTTCAGATGCCATCGACAGATAAACAATCGTCAGAACCATGAAAATAAAGGCTTGTAACGTAATAATCAGTATATGGAAAATCGCCCAAGGCACGCTGAGTAACCACTGTGACCACACTGGTAAAAGAGCAGCGATAAGAATAAAGATCAATTCGCCGGCATACATATTACCAAACAGTCGCAGACCGAGTGATATCGGTTTGGACAACAAGCTGACCCCTTCCAGAATTAAGTTAATTGGAATAAACAGTGGATGATTGAAAGGCTGTAATGTCAGCTCCTTCGCAAAACCACGAATTCCTTTCATCTTAATGCTGTAAAACAGGATGAGGACAAAGACGCCAAGGGCCATCGACAAAGTCACACTGACATCTGCGGTTGGAACAATGCGCAGAGCAGGCAAGCCGAAGAAGTGTTCACCGACATAAGGAATCATATCGATTGGCAGCAAGTCCAATGCGTTCATGAGTAACACCCAGACGAACACAGTCAAAGCCAGAGGCGCTATCACTTTGCTCTTGCCGTGATACATATCACGAACAGTGTTATCCACGAAACCGATTACCATTTCTATTGCAGTCTGAAATTTCCCCGGCACGCCATCAGTGGCGCGAACCGCGACTCTTCTGAATACAAACAGAAACAACATCCCTAATACGATGGAGAAAAAAAGCGAGTCAATATTTAACGTCCAGAACGTCGCCTCATAACCACTAGCGTGGGGATCGACCAACTCAAAGGTACGCAAGTCCAACTGAAGGTGCTTCAAGTGATGACTTATGTACTCCGAAGTTGAAACTTCTCCTGATGCAGACATGATGCTTTTTACCCTTTTGTTGTTAAAAACGCTAACCGTTCATTACGGCAGGTGCGATGATCTGCACCATCAGCACCGCTAAATAGGCCACACCAAGTGGTGCAAATGCCGCCTTGAACACCCCTAAAGCGACTATCAGCACGGTTATCGTCATGATAACCTTCACCCCTTCGCTAATCGCGAAAAACCATGCAATCCGTACTGGAACGCCTTCTTCCTTTACCTTTTGGAAGCGGCTAAGCAGCATAAAAATGACATTTGGTAGCCAACATGCCAACCCGCCGGCAAAAGCAGAAACGCCCCACTCTATACTTTTGGTACAAAAAGCTACACTGAGAATAACAAAAGTCATTAACTGCAAAAATAACAGTTTCAGTGCCGTTCTACCGCTGTAAAGGGATACAGACATGACTTTTGTTTTCTCCCTGTGGTACACCATCACATATCAGGCTTTACTGAATGTTGTATAAAACTGGCTTTGCTTAAGAGTGTCAAGTGACAAAAACGTGCAAATTATACGGGCAGCCAAAATGAATTCAATCCATAAGTAGCGAAAAAGTGAATAATTATTTAAATTTCTAACTTTGCTGCTAGATCGCTCACAAATACCATTTAATATTCTGTCATGGCTAAGGGTACAGACTCAAAATTAAACGTGATGCACATCACATCAAACAAAAACCATTAATTATATTTATCATTAAATATATGATAAAAATCTTTTATTTTTTCTACTGAAAATCAACCAATTAATATTACACCTATAAAGTTTCATCTGATATACCGATAAAAAAGATTCAATGATTATTTTACTCACTTTCTCCAACGTTTATTTATGAAGAAAATCGATAACTATCTTTAAAAAGAGAAATTCTACCAATATAAAAATAACGTTGGTTTTCTGTGAATCATCAGTAAATAAAGTTTAGCCTATGGAAGGAAATAATTAGTAACGCCCGTTACATTTTAAATGTCATCAGCGTCACTAATTATTTAGATTTTTATTGACAAATAACAAAGTTAGTTTGACTTAAGGATTACCAAATGACGTTGCTCATCCAACTCTGCAACTTGGAGAGGAATCACGGTGTCGAGCACAATCCCCATTGGTAATTGAACCAATTCATCTTCCGGTAATACGCCTTTCAAGGCATAAAAACGCCCTTCAGAGGGTTTGGGAAGATGACTGCACCATGACAGCATGTCTTGCAGTGAAGCAAATGCGCGGCTAATCACCCCATCAAACAGAGGCTCAGGGATAAATTCTTCAACCCGACTCTGTACTGGTTCAATATTGGTCAAACCCAGTTCATGCTGAACCTGACGTAAAAAGCGCACACGTTTCCCCAAACTGTCCAATAAAGTGAAATGGGAATCTGGACGTACAATGGCCAGCGGGATGCCTGGCAAGCCAGGCCCTGTTCCCACATCAATAAATCGCGTTCCGTGCAGGAATGGATTAACGACGATGCTGTCGATAATATGACGAACCAGCATCTGTTGCGGATCACGGACAGAGGTCAGGTTATAGGCCTTGTTCCACTTATTCAGCATGTCAACATAGGCGACGAGCTGCTGTTTTTGTCCCAGTGATAACTCAATGTCCGCTTTCGCCAGCAGTGATTCCAATTTGTTAAGCAAAATCTGTCCCCTTAGGCGCTACGACGCAATAGACCTTGTTTTTTCAGCCATACCAGCAAAATAGAAATGGCGGCCGGAGTGATGCCTGAAATACGTGAAGCCTGACCAATTGAGCTTGGTTTATGATCATTCAGTTTTGCAATCACCTCATTGGAAAGCCCGCTTACTTGTTGATAATCCAAATCAACCGGCAATGCGGTATTTTCATTACGCAATTGCTTTTCGATCTCTTCTTGCTGACGAGCAATGTAGCCTTCGTACTTCACTTGAATTTCAACTTGATCCGCCGCTTGAAGTTCAGTCAGTCCTGGTGCAAAACGGGGTAAGGATGTCAGCAATTCATAATTCATCTCAGGACGACGCAGCAAATCTTCACCATTGGCTTCTTTTGACAACGGTGTTTTCAGCATCTGGTTGATACCCCCTAAGTGATCAGAGTGAGGATGTACCCAGATATTACGCAGGCGCTGGCGTTCTTGCTCGATCATGTCAACTTTGCGGCAATAATGTTCCCAACGGAGATCATCAACCAGACCCAGTTTACGGCCTTGTTCAGTCAGGCGCAGATCCGCATTATCTTCACGCAACATCAAACGATATTCAGCGCGGGATGTGAACATGCGATACGGTTCTTTCGTGCCGAGTGTGCACAGATCATCGACCAATACGCCAATATAAGCCTGATCACGGCGTGGGAACCAACCTTCTTCACCATTGGCATAACGTGCCGCGTTGAGACCCGCCAGTAGTCCTTGTGCCGCCGCTTCTTCATATCCAGTGGTGCCGTTGATCTGACCGGCAAAGAACAAGCCGTGAATAAATTTACTTTCCAGGGTTTGTTTTAAATCACGCGGATCGAAGAAGTCATACTCGATCGCATAACCGGGACGAATGATGCGGGCATTCTCCATGCCTTTCATGGAGTGAACAATTTGCATCTGAACATCAAATGGCAGGCTGGTCGAAATCCCATTCGGATAGATTTCATTACTGGTCAGCCCCTCTGGTTCCAGGAAGATCTGGTGAGCATTACGATCCGCAAAACGCATGACTTTGTCTTCAATGGAAGGGCAGTAACGCGGGCCGATCCCTTCGATGATCCCGGCATACATTGGGCTGCGATCCAAGTTATTGCGGATCACTTCATGGGTTTTTTCATTGGTATGGGTGATGTAGCACGGGATCTGGCGTGGATGTTGATCAACGTGGCCCATGAATGAAAATACGGGTGTCGGATTATCGCCAAGTTGCTGTTCAAGCTGGCTAAAATCAATGGTTAGTGCATCAATGCGCGGGGGTGTACCGGTTTTCAGGCGAGCGACGCGCAAAGGCAGTTCACGCAAACGGTGAGACAAGGAGATCGCAGGAGGATCCCCGGCCCGTCCTCCACTGTAGTTTTCCAATCCGATATGGATTTTGCCATCAAGGAAAGTCCCTACGGTCAGAACTACGGATTTAGCTTTAAATTTCAATCCCATGCGAGTAACAACACCGGTCACAGTGTCGTTTTCAACAATGAGATCTTCTACGGGTTGCTGGAAGATCATTAAATTAGGCTGATTTTCCAGTGCCGTTCTTACAGCTTGTCGGTAAAGTACTCGATCCGCTTGTGCTCGCGTTGCCCGAACTGCCGGGCCTTTGCTGGCATTGAGTGTTCTGAACTGAATACCGGCTTGATCCGTGGCTTTCGCCATCAGACCACCAAGTGCATCGATCTCTTTTACCAGATGCCCTTTACCGATCCCACCAATGGCTGGATTACATGACATCTGGCCCAAAGTATCAATATTGTGAGTCAGTAATAAGGTTTGACGTCCCATACGTGCGGAGGCCATCGCCGCTTCAGTACCGGCATGACCCCCGCCGATAATAATGACGTCAAAGTGCTCTGGATAAAACATGTGCGAACCTTCAATAGTGAGAATGCTTCATATGCATTGGGGAGAGAATTCTACTCAAGTTTGGACCTCAGACCAAGAGGTGAGAGATCGTCGTTAATTAAAAGAAGATCTTTTTATTTAAAGATCTCTTTATTGGATCTTTTATTAGGATCGCGATCATCTGTGGATAAGTGAATTTTCCATATAAAGATCATGATGCTGTAAAGGATCATTTGCTGTGAATGATCCGTGATCCAACTCAGTATAAGCTGGGATCTAAAAGCCTAGTTATTCACAGGCATTCGATTTTGGCTAGGTTATTAAATGGATAACTACGGGTTAACCCCTGCTTTTTAGACAAGTTATCCACAGTTGATCGTTATATTTTTAATCGGATCAGAGTAACTTTGACCACTCTTTAACCCATTCTTCGGCCGGATCTTCGGGAATTTCGTGTTGCTGAATGTCGATTTCCAATCGATCGCCGATCCGTTTTGCGCCGTGATCCTCTAATAAACGCTCCAGTGATCTTATTGCGCCACAGAATGTGTCATATTCGGAACTGCCGATACCAACTGCACCAAATGTGATATTGCTGAGATCGGGTTGCTGTTGTGTGATCGCATCAGCCAGTGGCTGGAGGTTATCAGGTAAATCCCCAGCACCGTGCGTTGAAGTCACCACAAGCCACAATCCTGCAAGGGGAAGATCTTCCAATGAGGGACCATGAAGCATCTCTGTTGAAAAGCCGTCATTTTCTAAGATCTCAGCCATATGTTCTGCGACATATTCAGCGCTACCCAGTGTACTGCCGCTGATTAAGGTAATTGTGCTCATCATGATCCTTGCTAACTTAAAGAGCAACTATTGTACGCTGTGAATCTGTTGGGATCTACCTGTGGATAATGGGGTTAACGGGTTTTTCGCCTTAAGGTTTTATTGTCCTCATGATCGGGTTTTGCAGCGAGATCAACGTCTCCGTTGACTGTATTTCGTCAATCGTCTGGATCTTGTTGATAAGTACGTCCTGGAGGGATTCTATGGATCGGCACATAACTTTAATGAAGATGCTGTAGTGCCCTGTGGTGTAATAAACTTCAACAACTTCATCCAGCATATCGAGCTTTTTCAGTGCGGACGGATAGTCTTTGGCGCTTTTTAATATGATGCCGATAAAGCAGCACACATCGAACCCCAGTTGTTTCGCACTAATATCAACCCGTGTCCCCGTGATGATCCCTGACTGTTTCATTTTTTCCACACGGACATGAATTGTCCCCGGACTGACTGCGAATTTTTTGGCTAATTCGGCATAAGGTGTACGTGCGTTTTCCATTAATGCGTGAAGTATGTCACGGTCTAAATTATCGATCTGATAAATTTCTGCCATTTCCAACCCCTTTTTTTGAATAATATTCATTTTTATAGTGTAAAAATTATCGTTTATAAATCTTATTCCCTATTTTTATTATTAGATATTGAATTTGTACCCCGTTTTGTTGCTTAATCTATATCAACAGGACACAGGGCCACTAAAAATTTGAGAGCAGCATCATGAAAACATCCTTTATTGAAAAGCAACAGCAGATTAGTTTTGTTAAATCGTACTTTTCCCGTCTGTTAGAGAAACAACTTGGTCTAATCGAAGTTCAAGGACCTATCTTGAGCCGTCTTGGTGATGGGACTCAGGACAACTTGTCTGGCCATGAAAAAGCGGTTCAGGTGAAAGTGAAAACTTTGCCGGAAGCGACATTTGAAGTGGTTCATTCTCTGGCGAAATGGAAACGTAAGACATTAGGCCGCTTTGGTTTTCAAGCTGAACAAGGATTGTATACTCATATGAAAGCCTTGCGTCCTGACGAAGATCGCTTGACGCCTATCCATTCTGTTTTTGTTGACCAGTGGGATTGGGAAAAAGTGATGGGTGAAGGTCAGCGTTCACTCGATTATTTAAAACAGACAGTAGGTAAAATCTACGAAGCAATAAAAGAAACACAACAAGCAGTAAGTAAGGAATTTGGTCTGGCACCGTTCCTGCCAGATCAAATTCACTTCATCCACAGTGAAGAGCTTCTGCAACGTTACCCCTCTCTGGATGCGAAAGGTCGTGAGCGTGAAGCTGCCAAAGAGTTTGGTGCCATTTTCCTGATGGGCATTGGTGGTAAGTTGTCTGATGATCAGGCACATGATGTGCGCGCGCCGGATTATGACGATTGGACGACACCAAACAGCGATGGTTTCTTTGGTTTGAACGGTGACATTATTGTCTGGAACCCAGTTTTGCAGGATGCCTTTGAAATTTCTTCAATGGGTATCCGTGTTGATGCAGAGGCACTGAAACACCAGCTTGCACTGACGGGTGATGAAGATCGTCTGCAATATGATTGGCATCAGGCACTGCTCAAAGGTGATATGCCACAATCTATCGGTGGTGGCATCGGGCAATCCCGTTTGGTGATGTTGCTGCTGCAAATGGCACATATCGGTCAGGTTCAGTGCGGTGTTTGGTCACCAGAAATCATCGAATCTGTTGAAGGTGTACTCTAGGTTTTCATTGAGTCAGTTTTAATTTTGCCACCTTCTCCGTAAACGGCTTGTCATCCCGGTATCAAAGCGCCAGATATGGTCAAATATCTGCATGATACCGGGTTTTCCATAATGGGAAAGGGAGACCGCATGGAAGCGGTGTTGTTGGTGCTGTTGCAGATTTTTTATCTGATGGATTAGGGAACCCGGCAAACGTTGGGCAATGAAATCTGAAATAACAACAGCATCGGCATCTTGCCAAATGTTTTCTTTCATTTTTTCAACGGTGGCATTTAAACAGGATGCCAGATCGGTTCCTCCCTTAAATGTTTGCCCCAGAAAATGCGTCGCTTGAGTCAGTCCATCCGGTGATGTTAAGTCATAGTGGACGAGTTCTGTTGAGAACAACATGATGTGACAGTGGCGATTATCTGCCAACGCAATGCGCATCAACGCCAGACAAAATGCTTTTGCACACTGTTCATTGAATCCGCCCATGGAGCCTGACGTATCGACGCAAACAATAAAAGGTCCCCTGGGCTGTTTTTCATTGTGGTGATGTATAACCGGTTTGAGTGTGGTTCTGGGTTGCCAATCGTCCCCTTGCAGGCGATAGGACAGTAGTTTTTTCTCCATCAGCCGCCGATAAAACTCGTATTCTAGCTCTTCAATGCCCAGCATAGCCATCTCTGTAGGTAATAACCTCAAGATATCGTCACTTTGTCTAATCCCACTAATTTGTTCAGGCAAGGTATCTGGCACTCTTTCGAGTTGGGTGAAGGGTTCTAATACCGGACTGTCTTTGGGAATGGATTTCGCGGTCTGACTGCGCCCAAGTAATTGTGCCAGTTTTTCCAACTCAGGTTGCTGCTTGAGAACATCCGCATAGAGAGTAAAAAGTTGTCTATTTTGCGAAGTCAGGTGAAGTTGCCCTTTACTCATATCCCACAATCGACCTGCGGCACGATCATTGTGATCAAACAGGGGATCAAGGCTGCCGCTTAAGGTCAATGGCTTCTGGATCTTTGCGAGAAATTGCTCTTTTTCTTGTTCCAATAGTGCCTTGTTAAAGGTGGTTGCTTGCAGGATCAGGCTAAGGCGCCAGCGTTGCAGAAACAGCATGTGTCCTGAAGAGGTGTATTCAGAGAGCGCTTTGGACAGGGTATTGGCTTCATTGGCAAAGGGAGAGGCGAGATGTTGAAGTTTCTCCACGATATCAGGTAACTGTTGATAGAAATCGGTCGTATCAATTAACTGGGTATGTTGGTATAACTGAAACTCTTCGGCTAATGGTGCAGGGATCAGCGTCTCTTTGATCCTCTGCTGCAATGTTTGCTGCCATGCCGGCAGATCTTTCAATAATGCGCGTTTAAGCCTTGGGAAATTTCCAAAGAAAATAACCAATTGAGGGGAGCCTAACAGCGCCAAGATGATCTCTTCGATCAGCTCGCCTTCATTGATGGAAAGCAAGAGATCGAGTGTGGCCAGCGTTAACATGTTGCTCTCCCGGACGTCGGGTGGGTTTTCCATTATGGAGCATGCAGTAATATTGTCGAAATAGCCATGTTCTTTGTGAACAATACCCATAAAATTTAGCTATCCCTTTTATATTCTTTGGTAAACATTATGAATTATGGCAGTACTTGGTGGGGAAAGCAGTGGCTGAACTCCCTGACGAATATCGATTATGATAGCCGCCTGCCGCGTGGGCGAACTTATGCCAATAAAGGCGCGGTTAAAAATCTGACATTGAAAGGGGGTATCTTGCGGGCCAAAGTGCAAGGTTCTCGCTCATCGCCTTATCAGGTCTCAATTCAGGTTCCTCCACTGGCCCAGACGCAAGCCGAACGGCTGCTTGACGCATTAGTTGACGATCCGGGTGTGATTGCCCGCTTGCTCAATCGAGAATTAGATCCTTCGGTGCTAGATCTAGCCAAGCGTTTGGGTATTGCTCTCTTTCCCTCCCAATGGAGAGATTTGGCGATGCAATGTTCTTGCCCTGATTGGGCGGTACCTTGTAAGCATCTGGCGGCAACGATTTATCTGGTTAGTCGTGAAATCGACGGCAATCCTTTTCTGGTGTTCTCCCTGCGTGGCGTGGATCTTATCCAGCAACTAAAAGCACGGGAGATCCATATTGAGCGCGAGGTGAAGGTCAATGTGCCGCGCCTGTCGGACTTGTTGCTTGCGGGTGGAACGCCGGAGGAGGACACTCTGCCGGACCCGATGGCACTGGAAACACTCGTTTATGCGGATTTACCGGCGCTGTCTGAGACGCTGTTGGCCGTATTGCCAACTCAGACCGCTTTCTTCCCTGACGGCGATCTGCGCAAGGTAATGCAACGAGTACTGACACGGGTCGCCAAGTATGCCCGCAGGACACTGGACGGCAAGATTTTTCTGGAGACGCCCATCGTCACTTTATCCGCCTCCCACCAGCCCCGTATCACTCTCAATCGGGAGGGACACGCCATTATCAGCGGTGTCGACGGATTGCATTCCATTGCAGAGCTGGATAGCGCGCTGGCACACCTTACGCCCGCAGACTTGCCGGACAGGCAATCAGAGGTAGCCGCGCTGTTCCACCTGCGCATGATGTCTTTGCATCTGTTGGCTCAAGGCGCGGTTGTACCACAGGTGTTTATGGTGGAACCCGATGTCTTGGGAGTGCGTTGGTTGCCAGCCATGCTTGATAATCGGGTTGCTGAACAGATGCAGCGACTGGCCAGAGGCCTGCCGTCACAACTGGCCGTGCTGAGTCCAAATCAGCCTATTTCACCGATGATGCAGGCCAACGCGCTATGTTCAGTATTCCTCGGTTATTACCTGCGATTTGCGTCGAACTATGTCAAAGAGAAGCCGAATGGTAATAAAATCCTGTCCCTGTTATTCAGTGCCGAACCGAAAAATTTCGCGGGTTCAGGGGAAAGCGCCATTGGTCCGGCTTTACAGGCTTGGCTTGCCCGTTATCACTTGGCCGAACGGGACTATACCCCCGTATTGAGCTTGGATGAAGGCGAGCGTGGTGATTTCGAGGTGGGGCTGGCCATTCAACCTACATCAGCCTTATTGACGCCTCCGGTTCCTCTGCACAGTGTGCTGACCGAGGAAGAGTGGGGCCAGACGCGCTTTGGCGCCTTGCAAACGGTCGTTCTGCTGGCCGAGTTTTTCCCGCCTCTTAACGATTATTTGCGGCAAGGGGCACGCTCTCCCATTATTCTGACGGCTGAACAATTACCTGCGTTATTGTTTGACACATTGCCTGCCATTCAGTTGCTTGGCATTCGCACTTTGTTGCCCAAGACGCTGGAACGACTGTTACGCCCGAGGCTTTCAATGAATGTATCCAGCCAAACCCAAGGGTTGGGATGCAGTCAATTGAGCGCCGACGATATCTTTGATTTCGATTGGCGGATAGCGTTGGGTGGGCATTATCTGACGCGTGCCGAGTTCGAGCAATTGGTTCAAGGTGCAATGGGCGTGGTGTATTTCAAAGGAGAATACATCTATCTCGACCCGGAAGAAATTGCGAGCTTGCAAGCCCAGTTGGATCGCCCCCCTAAGCTGTCAGGTTCTGAACTGTTGCGCACCGCGTTGGCTGGCGAATATGCAGGTACACCCGTGCAGCTCGATGATAACATGCTACAGTTGCTGATCGAGTTGCGAGAGGCGGGCGAGGTGCCCTTACCGCATGGCCTCAATGCCACCTTGCGTCCGTATCAGCAACGCGGCTACGCTTGGATGTTGCGTAACCTACAAGTCGGATTCGGCAGCGTCATCGCGGATGACATGGGGCTTGGCAAAACGCTGCAAGTGATCACCACTTTGCTTAAGCTCAAGCAGGACGGCGACTTAGAGCAGGCTAAGGCACTGATAGTGGTTCCCACCAGTTTACTGACCAATTGGCAGAAGGAAATCGCGCGTTTTGCACCATCGCTCACTATCGGCGTATTTCATGGCAGCAAACGAGGGTTGTCCGGCGAACGGCCAGATATCTTACTGACTACCTACGGTATTGCCCGTAGCGCAGCGACCACGCTCAGAGCTTTATCCTGGCGGGTACTGGTGGTGGATGAGGCGCAGAATATCAAGAACCCGTCAGCCGCGCAGACCAAGGCGATCAAGGCCATCCCTGCTGCCGGTTATATCGCCATGAGCGGTACTCCGGTTGAAAACCGTCTGTCTGAATACTGGAGCTTGATGGACTTCGTCAATCGCGGTTATTTGGGTACACTCAAACGTTTCGAGAAAGAATACACCACACCGATCCAGATTGACCGCGACCGACAGGTAGCGGAACGCTTCCAGCGTGTCACCGCGCCCTTTCTCTTGCGCCGCCTGAAGTCCGATCGCAATGTGATCAGTGATCTGCCTGACAAGATCGAGCTTGATCAATACTGCGCCTTGACGGCAACACAAACCGCACTGTACGAATCGGTGGTGCGCGAAGGTTTGAAGACGCTTGAAGACGAAGCAGATCAATTTAAACGTCAGGGTTTGGTATTACAAATGATTCTGGCTCTGAAGCAAATTTGTAACCATCCAGCTCAGTACCTGAAACAACCTGCTGGCGATGCCTTGGCCTCCGGCAAACTGGAACGCTTGTTCGATCTGCTCGACGATTTACACGCCAGCCATGAGAAGACCCTCATTTTTACCCAATTCCGTGAGATGGGAGAATTGCTTGCCCATTGGTTGCAGAAGCGCTACGGGCAGGCACCGATGTTCCTGCATGGCGGCCTGTCTCGCCCCAAACGCGACAAAATGGTGGAGCGATTTCAGACCGACCGCACTGAACGAGTATTCCTGCTGTCCCTTAAGGCCGGCGGTACAGGGCTTAACCTGACTGCAGCCTCAAACGTGATTCACTTCGACTTATGGTGGAACCCCGCGGTGGAGGCGCAAGCCACCGACCGTGCCTATCGTATTGGCCAACAGCGCAATGTGCAGGTGCACCGTTTTATAACCAGTGCCACCTTTGAAGAGCGCATCAACGAGATGATCCAACGCAAGCGCGAGTTGTCGGATATGGTGGTGGGTAGCGGAGAGCAGTGGATAGGCAACCTGGATACGCAAGAGCTTAGGGAGCTGTTTGCGCTGGCGTGATGTGAAGCCTGTTATCTGGGCACACGGACTACGTTGTTGGCAACGAACCGTGTGCCCTTTTCATTTCACTCTCCCATTTTGGATCTCAATTGTTGCAGTTTTTCCGTTAATTGAAGAAAACTCTGTTCAATGCTGGCAAGCCAATGTGCTTCGATAAATAAACAGGGTTGATGCTGACTAAACAAATTGCGTTGTTGTTGAATTTCATCGCGAATGGATAGCAGCTTTTCATTCCATTCGGTATTGGATTCTTCTGGCATTACCGATTTTTTCCCCGTTTGGCAGAGAACGGCACTATTACGGCTGATATCCAGCACGGTAAGCTGATTTTTTTCGTTGATTTCTGCTGTGAGGGTTTGCGGGAAACCAATACCATTTAAGCTGGCAGAGAGTTTTCCGGTATTATTTTTTAGGGTGTTTTCCAGTGACTTTTTCTCTATTTCGATGAAATTGACTTCAATATCATGCAGGTGTAGCGAGGGATGTAAAAACAGCGTCAGTTTTTCACCTGCGATATCTGCGGGCAGTGAATAAAGGGTTTTACGGCCAAACAAAGCGGTTTTGGTGATGAATTGTAAAGGACGATGGTCATTTTTATCTTGGGTGGATTGTACCCACTGTTGGTATAGTTTCTCCATTTTCTGCATAAGGGAATGTTGTCGGTAGGCTTGCTCTGTTAATAACGTATGCAGGAATTGGGGCAGAAGTTTTAAGGTGTTTAAGTCGTGCCACAGGCAATCTTTTAATAGCACGATATCTGGCGGGGATATCTCATTTCTCCCGCTGAAAAGTGCGCTAGCCCGCAGCAGTCGAATCGATTTTTTCCAACGACGATCTGAGACATCTGCCGTATTGCCGGCAGCATTTATTTGCTGGCGGAGTTGGTAAACCAGCTCGAAAATATGATCTGGCAGGGAAACATGGCTGATCTTGCCTTGCCATTGATAAAACTCGTCATCGGTAATTTGAATATGGGCAGGCACGGGATTGTTATTTTCGTTATTCTGGTCAGTCAGTAAGGCGCGAAAATTTTTCTTTTCCTGAATCTTGTCCAGCCAGAGCCGAATCAACATGCGATCGTAGAGTGCTTCCAGACTGTTATCACTGTCCGGGAGTTCATTGGATGCGGTAACCAGTAAACGCATCGGTAATTGTTCTTCCTGATTACCATTCCTGAATTTTTTTTCATTGATCGCCGTAAGGAGCGTATTCAGAATGGCGGGGCCTGCTTTCCAAATCTCATCCAGAAAAACGATTTCAGCTTCGGGTAAATAGCCTTCGGTAAGGCGTTGGTAACGCCCTTCATCTTTGAGTGCTTGAATGGAAAGGGGGCCGAAGATCTCTTCTGGGGTGGAAAAACGGGTCATCAGGTACTCAAAAGCGCGTGCGTTTTGAAAGGAAAACTTGAGGCGACGCGCGATAAGGCTTTTGGCTATTCCCGGAGGTCCAAGAAGAAAAACGCTCTCTCCACATAAGGCAGCCAGCAAGCACAAACGAATGGCTTGTCGCCTTTCATATAAGCCTCTTTCCAGATATTGACCTAACTGGGATATTTTTTCGACCAATTGCATCTTATTTACACCTTGGCTCGTTTAGTTACTTACCTTTATTTATAGATAAAAATCACTCTATGCAAAGATTTTGGTCAGGCAGCCGGTAAAGAAGATGCGTTAGTTGTCGGTTTAATGGCACTACAGATGCTCTTAAGTCTGTACAAAACGGTAAATTGGGGGCAATGATCGTACAGCGTCCAGATCAAGTTGGTATCATCGGCGTTCAGACTGTGGACAAAGTATTTTATACAGGAATAAATGTAATGAGCATGGCAAAACTTGTCGTAATGGGCAGCATCAATGCAGATCACATATTGAATCTCGAATCTTTTCCTCAACCAGGGGAAACAGTAAAAGGAGAACAGTATCGGGTTGCATTTGGAGGCAAGGGAGCAAATCAGGCCGTTGCTGCTGGTCGCTGTGGTGCTGATATTACATTTATTGCTTGTGTCGGCCAAGATGATATCGGTGAGCGTATTCGCCAACAGTTGGCGAAAGATAACATCAATACCTCGTCAATTGAGGCTATTAAAGGGGAGTCAACGGGCGTTGCTCTGATTTTTGTCAATCAGCAGGGTGAAAATGTCATTGGCATTAATGCAGGGGCAAATGGGAGGTTAACTCCAGATTATTTCCTCCGTCATGACCAAACGGTCAAAGAAGCTGATACCTTGTTATTGCAGCTTGAAACGCCATTAGAAACGGTGCAACTTGCTGCTGAAACAGCCAAAAAACACCATGTTAAAGTGATTTTGAATCCAGCACCTGCACAGCCAATCTCCGATCAGCTACTTTCGCTGGTGGATATTATCACGCCGAATGAAACCGAAGCGGAGTACTTGACGGGTATTGCCGTAACAGATGATGTTGGAGCGGAAAAAGCCGCTTGGGCTTTACATGATAAGGGAATAGAAACGGTCATTATCACATTGGGTAGCCGAGGGGTATGGCTGAGTGAGAAAGGTAAAGAAGGAAAAATTGTTCCCGGATTTAGCGTAAAAGCGATCGATACCATTGCAGCAGGGGATACTTTTAATGGCGCCTTGGTAACGGGATTGCTGGAAGGAAAAGAGATGTTGTCGGCAATCCGCTTTGCTCATGCGGCGGCTGCGATAACTGTGACGCGTCAGGGAGCACAGCCTTCGGTTCCGTGGCGCAATGAAATTGATGCTTTTCTCTCTGAACAGGATTAACCGTGGCTACGATGAAGGACGTTGCTCGTCTGGCGGGCGTATCAACTTCAACATGTTGTAGCCAGCCGTTAACAGGATCATTTATTCTTAATTAAATTATTACCGTCTTCTGTATTCAGTAATAGAAAAACAGTAGAAGAAATTAAGGTAATCACGCCCATCGTAATCAAAGTATAGTGGAAATGGCTTATGGCTGAACCACATTCCGTTGATTCATAAAATCGCAGAATTGCCGCACTGATGGTCACCCCAAAACTAATGGATAACTGTTGAGTTACTGCTAGCAGGCTGTTACCGGCACTTGCATTGCCATCATTCAGATCCCCCAAAGTGATGGTATTCATCGCGGTGAACTGTGTGGACATGGCGATTCCTAATATAAAAAGAGGAATTATCAAAAATGCGATGGGGAGTTCCGGTGTCTGTAGCGAAAATTGTGAAATCGTCATACCAATAATAATTGTGACCCAAATGAGTGTATTTCGATATCCAAAGCGGGTCAGTATGTTAGTCACAAAAGACTTGGCTAAAATTGAACCCATTGCGTTTGGTGCCATCATTATTCCGGCAATCATTGCTGAAAATCCAAACCCCACTTGCAGCATCAAAGGAATAATAAATGAAAGTGATCCAGTACTTAGCCGAGTAGCAATATTGCTGGCAATGCCAACTGAAAAGGTACGTGTTTGGAATAGTTGGAGGTTAATGAGGGGGTTTGAGTGTCTTTTTGCATGAAAGATATACCCCAATAGCATAACAATACCGCCAGAAAATAAAGCGAGCGGAATATAGCCAGAGAAGGCGTGATCCCCAAATAAATCAAAGCTGACTGAAATCATCACCAAGCCTAAGCTAAACAATATGAATCCCAGAAAATCGAAAGGGCATTTGGGCATCGTTAAGTTGGGCATATTCTTACTGGCGTAAATGATACCCAATAATCCAATGGGAATATTGATGATGAAGATCCAATGCCATGTTGCATAGGTGACTAACAATCCTCCAAACATTGGACCCAAAATTGGTCCTAATAACCCAGGCATGGTGACAAAATTCAAAACAGGTAACAGTTCGCTACGCGGATAGGTTCTTAGTAAAGCCAGACGAGCAACTGGCATCATCATAGCTCCGCCTATACCTTGAATAACGCGGGATATCACTAAGAAAGAGAGATTGTGCGACAGTGCACAAGCAAGTGAGCCTAAAGAAAAGAAGGAAACAGCATAAATAAATACCGTGCGAGTGCCAAATCTATCAGCGAGCCAACCGCTTACGGGAATTAGCATCGCTACCGTTAAAGTATAGCTGACTATGGCGGACTGCATTGCCAGTGGAGAATGTTGAAGACTTTTAGCCATCGCTGGTAGCGCGGTGTTAAGAATTGTGGCATCTAAAGACTGCATAAAAAAAGCCATGGCCGCAATCCAAGGTAACCCCGACATATTGCGTGCGGATTTGACCATTAGATATCCTGTTTATTTTTATGATAGTGAGTGAATACATAATATCTTACTACATCAAATTCAAACTATTTTTTGGTTATTAATAAAGCAAAAACTCCCTTTAAGGATAATTGACCGTTGTCGTAGTCAATTGAACAACAATCATTGTATGAGACATTGCCTTAATGATTGTTGCCTAATTCACCCATTTTAGAGTGGAAAAAATACATAATCACCATTTTTGTTGAAAAAAACCACGAACGGAAGAAAAATCAAAAAAAACTATTGCCAGCGCCGTAAAAGGTCCTATAATGCGCCACCACTGACCGACGCCAAGCTGAGAACAGCCGCGAAGGGAAGCGGAAAGAAAGCGAAAATAAACGCTTGACTCCGGAGGCAAAAAGCGTAAGATACGCAGCCTCGCAACCCGG
>NZ_JAQRFJ010000034.1:0-39814 GCF_028599065.1 Xenorhabdus sp. PR6a
AGCGACGATGCCAACTTTTCAACATGGCTACGGTGAGTGTCCCCATAGGAAACTGTTTTTCAAAAATAAATCGATAGAGCTGCTCTAACAGTACAAGTTCAGCTTCATCCATCTCATCAGAATCAGTAATTCCCAATTTGTTAGCCAGGACTTGCTCGCCAGAGTTTTTCTCATACTGGCCTTCACTACTGGATACATGGTATCGGTTCATGGGAACGCCCTGTGTCGATGGAGGAAAGATGCTTTGGAAAAACAGGGAAATTATAACACTGGATGGGCATAGCAACCATGTTCGTAAAATCAGTTCATCTGTAGATGCAATGAGGAAGATTTGCGCGGTAGGTTAGCAAGATTACTCGCAGGAATGTATCAGATCTTTTCATCATTCAGCAGAATTGCGAAGTGGTTCGAATTAAATAAATGACGGGAAAAATTTATTGAGTATATTGAATAAATATTAAGAATTGACAGAAGAAGAGGACATTATCGTGGCAACTTACCAACCTCCTTACACTATTACCCCAAATATACTTAATCGTGTAGTGGAAATCGGTGAGCTACTGGGGCGTTGGTCGATGCAAGCGGAGACTTCTTCACCTTTATTACGTAAAGAAAATCGCATTCGCACCATACAGGCGTCATTGGCGATTGAGCATAATAGTCTATCTACGGAACAAGTCACGGCCATTATTGAGGGAAAACGTGTGCTGGCTCCGGCAAGGGATATTCAGGAAGTGCGTAATGCCATATTAGCCTATGAAAAATTACCACATTGGCATAGCTCCCGCTTAACGGATTTACTGGCTGCGCATCGATTGTTGATGACTGGATTGGTTGATCATCCGGGGCAATTACGTCAGGGAAATGTGGGAATTTATCGGGAAAACCAGTTAATTCATATGGCACCACCCGCTAATCAAGTATTGAGGTTAATGGGAGATTTGCTGACTTGGTTAAAACAAACCGATATTCACCCATTAATCGCCAGTTCAATTTTCCATTATGAGTTTGAATTTATTCACCCATTTACCGATGGTAATGGCCGCATGGGTCGTTTATGGCAAACATTGATTTTGAGTGAATGGCGTACTGAATTAGCGTGGCTGCCGGTAGAAACGTTAATCCATCATCAACAGCAACATTATTATCAGGTACTTAGGGAGTGTGACCGTACTAGCAACTGTACGCTGTTTATCGATTTTATGCTGGAAAAATTAGCTGAAGCACTTAAAGAAAGCCTGAGTCTTCCAAAACCAAATCCTGCCACAACGTCGGTAGAAATGTCGGTACAAATGTCGGTAGAAAATCCCCATCCTCTGAATGAGACTGCGCAGAAAATCTTATCTGTTATTGCTGCTCGTCCTGCTATCACCATCACTCAACTGGCTGATGAATTGGGGGTAAGTCGGCGCACAATAGAACGAAATATTAAGCTATTGCAGGATATGGGGCGTTTGATGCGTGTCGGGGCGAAGAAAGGCGGTTATTGGCGGGTGAGTCAATAACGATCTTTTGTCCAACCCGTGTATGATGAAGAAGTTACCTACATAACTTGAATCAAGAGAAAAATAATATGTCAAGAAACAATGGAATACTGATAAAAGATAGGAGCGAAATCGAGAAGATGGAAATAGCGGGGCGCTTGACCGGTCAGGTGCTTGAAGCGGCTCGTTCGATTATTGTACCCGGTGTGACGACCCTTGAAATTGATTCATTTTGCCATGATTACATCATCAATACCCTTGGTGCGATACCGGGTAGCTTAGGGCAGTATGGTTTTCCTTATACGGTGAATACTTCCGTCAATCACGTTGTGTGTCATGGCTGGCCTTCCGAAAAGAAGCTGAAAAGTGGGGATATCGTTAATGTGGATGTCACCGTCAAAAAAGAGGAATATTACGGCGACAGCAGCATTACATTTTGTGTCGGGGAAGTGCCGTCTCATGCCGAGCGCTTGGTCAATGTGACTCAAGAATGCTTATATCAGGCCATTAAGATAGTCAGGCCGGGCATCACGCTGGGGGATATTGGTCATACGATACAGCAGCATGCCGAAGCGAATAATTATACCGTGGTGCGTGAATATTGCGGCCACGGCATTGGTCGCAGTATGCATGAGGAACCCCAAGTTCTGCATTACGGCAAGGCGGGAGAAGGTATCATCTTGGAAGAAGGCATGACTTTCACGATTGAGCCGATGATCAACCAAGGCAAAAAGGACATTAAGCTGCATAAAGATGGCTGGACAGTCACGACCAAAGATCGTCGCTTATCGGCTCAGTTTGAGCATACCATCTTGGTCACCCGTGATGGTTTTAAGGTGTTGACTCTACGGGATGAAGAACGCGAATCTTTTGAACGTTACCAGTCAATTAATCGGTAATCCATAATTTATTGTTCTGTTGCGTGATAGCGTCCCAATACTGTGTTGTACAGTGTTGGGTTTTGTTCAAATTGAATGAATTGACTAAATAAAAGTTCAGCTACGGCTATGTGAAATGATAGGGTGATTATGTCTTGGCTTTATAAAAACAGGAACCTCTCTTGTTTTATCGTTCTCTTTTTTCTTATTTTTCTGATACATAAGTGTTTGGGTTATCAGTTAAAATTAATATACGTTTTCAGTGCTTTTGCATTCTTTTTATTTTTAGCTGCAACCAGTAAACGAGTCTATCTCTTTTTGCTTGTTTTTCTTTCCTTGGTCGGAATGCTCTATACCCCAATTGGCCTCAATTATGGTTATCCAGATGTCAATGCAGTAGGATCCTTAATCTATACAAACAGAAATGAAACGGCGGAATATATTAGCGGGCTTTCGGCTTCTACTTATTTAACCGCCATTGCCATTTTAGTTTTGATGATATTTTCACTTAAGCTAAATATTACCTTATCAGGCAAAAGTAAAAAGGGATTGTTTACCCTGTTTTTCATTTCTGCTTTTTGGTCACCGGCTAAAGGGTATATAAAATCGGGTTTTGAAGATTATTCGGA
Source organism: Xenorhabdus sp. PR6a (assembly GCF_028599065.1). NCBI lineage: Bacteria > Pseudomonadati > Pseudomonadota > Gammaproteobacteria > Enterobacterales > Morganellaceae > Xenorhabdus > Xenorhabdus sp. PR6a. Next base: position 2,992 of record NZ_JAQRFJ010000034.1, read on the forward strand.
ACTTTTGGATACCAGTTTACCGGAAGTTCGCTTTTTCAGTGATGCGTATCAAAGCTACCAGAGAGTCATGTCGGAAAATAACCGATTTGCCAAGATCATCAAATATCGGGATGACTGGCAACCTGTGGTGAAAGCAGAAAAGTATGATACCTACATCCTGGTGATTGGGGAAAGTGTCCGCAAAGATTTTATGAGTGCCTACGGGTTCCCGGATAAAAACACTCCCTGGCTGGACAACGCGAATGCCACCATGTTTACCCACTATATTTCTGCGGCACCTTCGACCCAGTTATCACTGACTAATTCACTGGCAATGCGTGAAGCCAATGAACTTCACCTGAATAACAGCATTGTTTCACTGGCGAAAAAAGCAGGATTTGAGACTTACTGGCTGTCCAACCAGGGAATGAAGGGCGGGTTTGATTCTCCGGTCGCACTGATTGGGCAGCAGGCCAATCATTATACTTTTCTAAAAGAAGGCAGTTCAGACGACCGCCGTTATCTGCCGGATGAAAATTTATTACCTTATATTCGCAAGGCGTTAGTGAAGGATGGGCAGAAGAAGAAATTGATTGTGATTCACTTAATGGGATCACACCCACAACCTTGTGCCAGAACGGATGAGAAGTACGGCACCTATTTTCATTCCCAAAATATCTCCTGTTATCTCCAGAGCATCCAAAATACCGATAGTTTGTTGGCTGATATTGCAAATATGGCCAATAAAAATCAATTGCACTGGGCAATGCTTTACTTTGCCGATCATGGCTTGTCATTTGTGAATAAAAACACAGACAGTGAAAATCTGACCCATAACGATAGCCATAAGCAAAATTATCAAGTTCCATTTATGATTACCGGCTATGACTATGCCATTGAAAATGTTGATCAGAGTAAAGCAGGCAAACATATTATCAATGCTCAACGTAGTGGTTTGAATCTACTGTCTATGTTAGCGACATGGCTGGGCATTGAAGAACCTCGCTTGATATCCCAATGTGATTGGTTTTCTAACCAAGCATGTCAGAACCAACATACCGTGATTTCATTCAGTAACGAGTATCGAGACTTTAATCATCTGGAGGATGACGGCATTAACTTCCATTGATGGATGTACGTTTAATGGATGTACGTTTAATGGATGTACTTTCGTTTTTCAACCTATTGAATCAGTGAGTTATCTCACAAAACGGGGGGCAGGTTTTCGGGGGATAAACCACTGATGGGAGGATTTTGACCGCTTAATGCGGGTATTTAACCGCTGGCTCAAATCCTCCCCTCTTATCAGAGAGAGTTTTGTATCATAGTGCAGTGTGGCGAGGAGTATATACCCTGCGGGGTACCGCTTCCTGCCGGCTTTAGAAGGTCGGTTTATACAGAGGGAAGTAAAATTAAATAATGACTTGCTGTTCGTCTTACTGTGAAAAGGAAGTTTTATGAACAATAATAAATTTTTAAAACATATCCCCTGGATAATGCTGGGGATCATTGGCGCATTCTGTCTTAGCGTTGTTGCGCTGCGTCGGGGAGAACACGTTAGCGCTTTGTGGATCGTTGTCGCTTCCGTCGCGGTTTACTTAGTGGCTTATCGGTATTACAGCCTATATATCGCCACCAAGGTGATGAAGCTGGATGCCACGCGGGCAACGCCTGCCGTTGTCAATAATGACGGTTTGAACTATGTTCCCACCAACAAAAATGTCCTGTTTGGTCACCACTTTGCGGCGATCGCAGGCGCTGGCCCATTGGTCGGGCCAGTATTGGCGGCACAGGTGGGCTATCTGCCGGGAACCTTGTGGTTATTGGCCGGAGTAGTGCTTGCCGGCGCCGTGCAGGACTTTATGGTGCTGTTTATCTCCTCCCGCCGCAATGGGGCGTCATTGGGTGAGATAGTTAAAGAAGAAATGGGGCGTGTGCCGGGCACAATCGCCCTGTTTGGTTGCTTCTTAATTATGATTATCATTTTGGCGGTATTAGCCTTAATCGTCGTGAAAGCCTTGGCGGAAAGTCCGTGGGGCGTATTTACGGTTTGCTCAACCGTACCCATTGCGCTTTTCATGGGGATTTACATGCGATATATCCGTCCGGGGCGTGTGGGTGAAGTCTCCGTGATAGGTATCCTGATGCTGATTGCTGCCATTTGGTTTGGGGGGGTTGTCGCCGCCGATCCTTACTGGGGGCCGGCGCTGACGTTCAAAGACACCACGATCACTTATGCGCTGATCGGCTATGCCTTTGTTTCTGCGCTATTACCTGTTTGGCTGATTCTGGCACCGCGTGACTATCTGGCAACCTTCTTGAAAATTGGGGTGATTGTTGGCCTTGCCGTCGGCATTGTCATCCTGAATCCAGAACTGAAAATGCCCGCCGTCACCCAATATATTGATGGTACAGGGCCGGTTTGGAAAGGAACCCTGTTCCCATTCCTGTTCATTACTATCGCTTGTGGTGCGGTGTCTGGTTTCCATGCCCTGATTGCTTCGGGAACGACACCTAAACTGCTGGCCAATGAAAAAGATGCCCGTTTCATTGGTTATGGGGCAATGTTGATGGAGTCGTTTGTCGCAATCATGGCATTGGTTGCTGCATCCATCATTGAGCCGGGTCTGTATTTTGCGATGAATACCCCACCGGCGGCATTGGGCATCACCATGCCTAATCTGCATAACTTGGGCACTGCCGAAGCACCGATGATTATGGATTCGTTGAAAGAGGTGACGATCCACGCGGCAGCGACGGTCAGTTCCTGGGGCTTTGTCATTTCGCCGGAGCAAATTCTGCAAACGGCAAAAGACATTGGTGAACCTTCGGTGCTGAACCGTGCAGGTGGCGCGCCAACGCTGGCTGTGGGGATTGCCCACGTATTCCATCAGATCATACCTGCGGCAGACATGGGCTTCTGGTATCACTTCGGTATTCTATTTGAAGCGCTGTTTATCCTGACTGCGCTGGATGCGGGGACACGCTCCGGCCGTTTTATGTTGCAAGATCTGTTGGGTAACTTTGTTCCCTTCCTGAAAAAAACCGATTCCCTGATTGCGGGCATCATTGGTACGGCTGGTTGTGTCGGCCTGTGGGGCTATTTACTTTATCAAGGTGTGGTTGATCCATTGGGCGGTGTCAAGAGCTTGTGGCCGCTATTTGGTATCTCTAACCAGATGTTGGCTGCTGTTGCGTTGGTCTTGGGGACAGTGGTACTTATCAAGATGAAGCGCACCCAATATATTTGGGTCACGGTGATCCCTGCGGTTTGGTTGTTGATTTGTACGACATGGGCGTTGGGGCTGAAATTATTCAGTGACAACCCGCAGCTTGAAGGCTTCTTCTTTCTGGCGAAAGAGTACAAGCAACGGATTGCAGACGGTGGTGCAGAATTGACGGCGGCACAAATCAGTAACATGAATTACATTGTTGTAAACAACTACACCAATGCGGGATTAAGTATTCTGTTCCTGGTCGTGGTCTATAGCATCATTATTTATGGTATCAAGACGGCGATAAAAGCGAGTAAAAACCCTGAGCGTACCGATAATGAAACCCCTTATGTGCCGGTTCCAGAAGGTGGGGTGAAAGTTTCTTCTACGCATTGATGCGATACTAAAACGGATATCGGCATAAAATATGCTGTATCAGTCACCGCTATACCCCACATGATCAGGGTTGTATTATGTGGGGTATTTTTTCGGCAAGTCATCCTTAATAGAACACGCCTTATAGGATAAGCCTCGGAGAACAATTTATGTTTGGTAATCTTGGTCGGGCAGGCAAATATCTGGGGCAGGCTGCCCGCATGTTGGTCGGCGTTCCCGATTATGACACTTATGTACAGCATATGAAGGAAAATCATCCTGATAAGCCTTATATGACGTATGAAGAATTTTTTCGCGAACGCCAAAATGCTCGCTATGGTGGCGATGGCAAAGGTGGCATGCGTTGTTGTTAGGAAAATAAAAATGCAATCAATCTCCGTCACAATCCTGACCGGCTTTTTGGGATCAGGTAAAACGACGCTGCTGCGTCATATCCTCAATGCCAATCATGGTCATAAAATAGCCGTCATTGAGAATGAATTTGGTGAAGTCCCGATTGATAATGAATTAATTGGTGAGCGCGCAACGCAGATTAAGACATTAAGCAACGGATGTATCTGTTGTAGTCGAACGAATGAACTGGAAGATGCGTTATTGGACTTGCTAGATAGTCTGGACAAAGGGCAAATTAACTTTGACCGCTTGATTATCGAGTGTACAGGCATGGCTGATCCCGGCCCGATCACGCAGACTTTCTTTTCCCATGAAACATTGTGTCAGCGTTTTTTACTTGATGGCATTATTACGCTGGTGGATGCTGTCCATGCGCAACAACAGTTAGATCGTTTTTCCATTGCTCAGGCACAAGTGGGATATGCAGACAGGGTTCTTTTAACCAAAACAGATATTGCGCCCGTTCATGATGCCTTGGTTGAACGTTTGCAGCGAATCAATGCCCGGGCACCTGTTTATAAAGTCATTCAGGGTGACGCAGATTTAGGCTTACTGTTCGGTATCGACGGTTTTATGTTAAATGACAAACTGGCGATTTCGGAGCCGGTATTTCGATTTATGCCCAAACAACCAAACTCGGTTCAGTCAATTGTCGTTAACTTATCGTATCCAATTGAACTGTCAGCCGTTTCTGATCTAATGGAAGAACTTTTGTTGAGTTTTGCGGATAACCTCCTGCGTTACAAAGGCATTCTTGCGATTAAACAGGAATCACGCCGATTACTGTTTCAGGGCGTTCAGCGTCTATATAGTGCGGATTGGGACAGAGAATGGCGTGATGATGAATCCCGTGAAAGTGTATTGGTTTTCATTGGCATCGATCTGCCAGAACAGAAAATCCGTGAAAAATTTGCAGCATTGGTTTGAAGCAGCATTGTTTGAATAATCATTTTCTGTGGAATTTTGATCGTTCATTTTGTATTTCTTATTGAGCAGTGAAATTGTTTAATATAAATTCTCTGTTCAATTTTAAATAGAAATTTATTTTATACATTCACCTATTAAACTTAATTTTCTGTAAAGCATTAATTAGTGGGTTAACAAATAAAGAACAATAAAGGAAAAATTTATTCACAAAATGAGTTTGCCATGCGTATAAGATAATCATCTATTTTAGATAATGATGTAGTCTATTTTATCTACCGGCAATCTCCACAAACTCATGAGTGGAGATTGTTGCAATAACAGATAATGTTAGTGAAAACAGCAGAAAAAATAACATCGTTATTTAGTGGGAGACTCCCAGATTCTGGAGAAACGTTTCACATTACTGGCGGTATAAATGACAGTGTGTGAAATATTACGGTGTCCGAGATAATCTTGAATCAAACGGGTATCACGTCCGAGATCGGCTAATGCATAACCACACGCGTGCCTTAGCATATGCGGGTGTGCAGGAACACTGACGGCCGCCTGCTTCCCATAACGTTTCAATAATCCGTAAACTTGTTGCCGTGAAACAGGGCCTGATTTTTGAGAGAGAAATACCCATGGAGAATCAGCCTCCCGCCATTTTTGACGAATATCCAACCATTTTTTCAATGCGTCAATTTCCTCTGGAATTAAAGGGTGTGTGGTTGAAAGCCCCCCTTTTAACCGCCTGATGTGAATAATTGCTGAATTTAAATCGAGATCAGATAGGCATAGATTACATAGCTCACTTACCCTAAAACCATGAATAAAACACATTAATAGCATGCAGTAATCCCGTTCTGCGTGACGCCCTTGTTTTGTTGCTGCCAAAATTGCGTCTATTTCGTATCGGGTTAAAAACTTACGTTGTTTCATGAAATTATCATTCCTATGAAATCAGAGAGATGAATTGTGAATAGCAAGGTAGTTAAGCCAATCGAATACAAAAAACATTAATGTTTTTTAAACATGATTGGAAAAATACCAGATTAATTTAATTGAAATACCGCAAATAAAAAAATTTGCGCCTTCTTTTCGTCTTATTCTTAATGAAAATATTAATTGAAATCGTATAAATACGTGCTACGTGGTTCTGATATACAGAATGAGGCAATCATAAATAGAATTCCATACATAAAAACAGTTCTATTGAACTTTACAACTAATCATTGGAGTGGTTTATTTTTTGGGTTTTTATTCTTTTAAAATTTCCTTTTTAGTGTATTGAGTGTGTATTTTTACTGCATTTAGTAGAAAAAGTAAATGATTTATCTAAGTTGTTTAGATAATGCCTTATGATTGATTAAAAGCTACCGTTTGCTCAGTGCTTTTTAAAATAAAATTTTATATTTGAGTTTTTCACTGGTTTTTTATTCTGATTGGTTGCGGATTTTGGACGAAAAAAGAACAACATTGAGACAGGAATTAAGGAAAGCACTCAGAATAACATGAGGGTGAGAGGTGTTTTTTTCGCCAAATTAGTAACTATCGGTATAATTTCAGTTGGTTGCCATGTTTTTGTTGGGGTCGGCGGAATTAATCGTTTTTATTCAATTTGTGAAATTTAATTAAATAGATATTTTCTATGATTAATTAAATATCGTGACATCAGCAAAATGATTATTTAATAAATGAGAGTTGCGGAATATGATTTGGTTGAGGCCAAAAAAACTGCAAAAAGAATTTTTTTGGCCTTATCTGCTTATTTACGCAAAAGCCAGAAAAGGGGAAACGCACAGCAAGATCCCGGTAAAGATGATCAAGATGAGCGAGACGCCTTTGTAATGGTGCAAACTGGGCACCTTGTAGACTAAATAAGCAGGGATGAGGCAGCCAACGATGCCAAATATTGGGCTACACAGAGAAGTAAAGCTCAACACGGGAGCATTCAGGATAATTGCGCTCCATGCCAATAAGATGGCAAAAACCATAATGCCTTTTTGCACCCACTTTTCGTTGATCTTTTCGACAGGCATCAGACGGCCAAGAACATTCATCGCAATACCTTGGCTGGCCTCGCGAAATCCAAGGTAGACCCCAAAAAAGGCCGTCATCACGGCAAAAACATTGAGCATGATACTGACAACAATGACCCAACCGCCGGGAAAGAACTGAGCGGCAATCGCCAGTGCTGAAATATTCTGTTCGTAGGCTTTGAGGGCTTCATCATGTCCCATCGCCAGTGTAAAAGAGATGGCATAGAAAAATACCGTACAAAACAGTACAGCAAAAGCAATATTCATGGCTCGCTGTGCTTTGTGACGGGCAACTTCACGGTTTTTCTCCCGATTGCGGTAAGAGATCACCATTGGGCTTAGTGTTTGGATAAACAGGATAGAGGTGAGCGTAAAAGGTAACGTGATAATGGCCTGTTTGATTAATAGCGCGAAGGGGGGCAATGCGCCGATATTGTAAAGGTGCCACATGCCGATCATCGAAAACCCTAATGCCGCGATAACCAATAACTTTGTCATGACCATCAGGCTGGATATTTTGAACAGCCATTGTTCACTACGGGAAGAAATAGCGACTAATACACAAATTAACACCAACCCATAAAGTGGATTTTTCGACATGAGTTCATCGGTGATGCCAAAGGTTTGCAGATAAGACGCGCTATCATTGGTTATGGCGGTGGAATAAACAAACATCCAAATCACCAGCATAATGAAATAGAGTACGCCAAGCAGGATGCCCCAATTTTTACCCAGATAGCCACTGATGATACTGGGATAATCTTTGCATTCGGGTGACTCTGCAAGGGTATTGATGAAGAGTCGCTGGAAAAGATACATGGCGGGATAACCAATAATGGAAGAGAGCAGGAAAACCCACAATCCCATCAATCCAACCTGAACAGGCAAGAAAACAATTCCGGCTCCGATCGCCATGCCAATACTCATAATGATCCAACCGGTATCAATATGGTCAAATTGTATGGCTTTTTTCCATTCCGCCTCCGTCATGTTGGCGCGTTTGGCCGGCGAAGATAACGGTGACGTGGCATCACTGTTTTTTGTTGCTGCTTTCATAATAGTTCTCGCTACATCTTTGGTGCTGTAATTTGGTGCCTAAACCTGCCATTTAACACGGCTTTTGGGAGAACAACGTCTTCATAAAGAAGAAATCGCAAAGGGAAATCACGCAAAAAGAAGTTATTGTTTATTATCATTTTGATAAATAACGTTATTTATTCTCAATGCGAAGGTATTGTGCGTCTTTGTGATATTGACAATTAAAACAGCCAGAAAGAAAAGTTGTGTGCTTTATGACATTTTCATCACATTTATATCTGTTCAAAACACCCTGTCAGGATTAAATCCTTTTTATTGTTAATATTATGATGTATTTCAGTATGTTAATCTAGCATTTTTTCCTGTGAAATGGGGTGATACATGCCTTAAACTCTGCTTATCGATCACTGGGTATGCTGACGATAAAGTACCGAGCGTACTCAGGCAACATAATCTATGGTCAATAAGATCAGGTTTATTTTTTATTAAGATAACGTGGTGTTTTATTGGGTTTATTTTATTTGCCAATAATAAAATGGAAAAGGCATAATATACTTCCTTTACTTTGTTCTGATTAGTAACCATATTGAAATTAAGTAATGATATAATCACTTGATAAGTTATTTTTAATCCTTAAAAATCAATTTGTTACTTGATTTTGATTAGGGTGTGCTTTCTGATTAAATGGACTTTTACTGTAACAATGCTTATTATTCTTGCGTTTTTATGTTAGCGGTATTCGCTGAATAAAAAAATCTAACTGGTTTATTCTAACAATCATTCAGGAAGATGTAATAATGAAAAGCAAACTCACATTAGCTTCACTTTGCCTGGCTTCTCTCATGCTGGCCGGTTGTGCTACGGAATCTTCATCAACACTTCCAGTACAAAAAGTCACATCTTATAAAACGACTTATGCCGGTATTCGCAGCCCAATCGCGGTGGGTAAATTTGAAAATCGCTCAAGCTACCAAAATGGCATTTTCTCTGACGGCATTGACCGTTTAGGTAATCAATCAAAAACCATCCTTGTAACGCATTTACAACAGACAGGTCGTTTTAACGTACTGGAGCGCACCAACTTGTCTGAGCTGAAAATGGAAGCAGGTTTACAAGGCAAGGCGCAGAAATTGAAAGGGGCTAATTACATTATCACGGGTTCTGTGACTGAATTTGGCCGCAAAGAAGTGGGCGATCACCAGCTATGGGGTATTTTGGGACGCGGCAAGTCACAAGTTGCCTATGCAAAAGTGATGTTGAATGTTGTCAATGTGGAAACGTCTGAAGTGGTTTTCTCCTCCGCGGGGGCAGGGGAATATAAACTTTCCAGCCGTGAAATCATTGGATTTGGCGGGACTTCCAGCTATGACTCGACTCTGAATGGCAAGGTGTTGGATCTGGCAATCCGTGAAGCCATTAATGATCTGGTCGCCGGTATTGATAATGGGGCATGGAAGCCAACTAACTAAGCACTTTTTAAGTATAATCAACTTGTTAGATATTAATTTGATGAGATATTTTTTAGGGAAAATAGTTGTATGTTTTTGATAAAAAAGACTGGGATGTTGCTGGGCGCGCTATTATTGGTGGGATGTGTACAAGCACCTAAAAGCCTATATGAATGGGGTAATTATCAATCAACGCTGTATCAATATTACCAGCAGGATAAAACAGGGCCACAGGAACAGCTTCAGGCATTGCAAAAAGTTATCGAGCAAGCCAGAGCTAAAGATAAACCTGTTCCACCGGGTTTGCACGCGCAAATGGGCTTGCTTTACAGCAAAACCGGCAATATTGAGGATGCTTTCCAGCAGTTTGAGACAGAAAAAAAACTATTTCCTGAATCAGCACATTACATGGATTTTCTGCTAAGCAAAAATAAGGGAGTAAAATAATGAAGCGTTTTCTGGGGGCGATGGGTGCCTTGTTATTGCTGGTTCTGACAGGATGTGCCAACCATAAACCGTATGATTATTCCGCATTGAGAGAAAGCAAACCAAAATCCATTTTGGTTTTGCCAGCTATCAATAAATCTGTGGAAGTGCAGGCTTCTGGCAGCTTTCTGTCTCAAGTGACTTACCCGCTGGCAGAATCGGGCTATTATGTTTATCCCGTTGCGGTGGTTGAAGAAACCTTCCGTCAAAATGGGGTAACAGAAGCACAGGATATCCATAATATCAGCGACCAAAAGCTGTATGACATATTTGGCGCAGATTCTGCTCTTTACCTGAATATCACACAATACGGTACGCAATACCAAATTATCAACAGTGATACCCGTGTCAGTGCGACAGCCCGTCTGGTAGATTTGCGCACAGGTAAGCAACTGTGGAGTGGTGTCGCGACAGCCTCTTCCACCGAAAATGACAACTACTCCAGCGGTGGTTTGATAGGCATGTTGGTATCGGCAGCCATTTCCCAGATCGCAAATACCGTTATGGACAGAGGTCATGATATTGCAGGCATTACCAGTAATCGCTTGCTGAGTGCGGGTGGATATGGATATGGCCACTTGCTGTATGGCCCACGTTCAGCGTTTTATGGCAAAGATAAATGATAAGATTGCCTGACGTCAGTAAAATAAATGAAATAAAAATGCCGCAGACAGACCTGCGGCATTTTTTGTATTATTTTTGTGGTGATTTCTCATCAGATATCTAATCGCTTGGTTTGCCATCTTCTGGATTTCCAACGCCAGGCATTTACTAACCCACGGAGCCACTCATCGCAGAAGAACCCTATCCAAATCCCCAAGATCCCCATCCCCATAGTGATCCCCAGAAAATAACCGACGGGAATGGAAACACCCCACATGAAAATCAGTGCCGTATAGAGTGGAAAACGCGCATCACCAGAAGCCCGCAGCGCATTGACCATGACAATGTTGAAAGAACGCCCGGGTTCCAGAAAGACCGAAAGCAGGAACAGTGGCAACAGGAGCTCAATCATCTTCTGGTCTTCTGTCATAAAATCGAGGAGTGATTCCCTGAAAATCCAGAACGTCAGGACGACGCCCACCGTGACAATGACACCAATCCGCAGGCTTTTCAGCCCCCGAAGATAGGCGTCTTCAAAGCGTTTTGCTCCAACCAGATGGCCGACCATAATTTCATTGCCGATACTGGTAGAGATACCAAACAGCATAATGAACAGAGATAGCTGGAAGTACAGTGTTTGCGCAGCCAGAGACGTTTCCCCCATCAGGCCGATAAACGCTTGCGCGGTCATGTATTGCAAAATCCACACCAAATTTTCACCGGCGGCGGGTAAGCCAACATGCAGGATTTTGCTCAACATACTCTTAGACCAGTTGATGAGCAACTTAGGTTCTGGCTTGATCTTCAAACCACAAAACAGTAATCCACAGAGCAAAATAACAGCAACGGTACGACCAAATACCGTAGACCACGCCACACCTTCCAGCCCATATTGGGGCAGTCCAAAGAACCCATACAGCACGATTATATTGCCGGCAATCGTGAGCAAGTTGGCGACCAGCGTGACGTACATGGCTGATTTCGATTTTCCATAAACCCGCAGACAGGCTGCCAAAATAATCGAAATGGCTTCGGGTATCAGACAGATACCAAGCACATGCAGATAAGCGAACCCATCTCCCATCAGATTTTCGGGCAGGTTCATAATATGCAGGATCTTATAACCAAAGAACACTGTGATCAGTGCACAACTCAAACCCAGCACAAAATTAAAGGCAATAGAAATATGAATCGCCTGACTGGTCTTCTCTCGTTTTCCTGAACCTAAATATTGTGCGATGACAACACTGCAACCCACGCTGATAAAGTTAAAAATGGTAATAAAGAGATCAAAAATATGATTACCCACTCCCATTGCGGCGAGATAAGCAGAAGAAATATGGCTGACCATATACGTATTGATTAATAACGTCGCCATATGCAGAAAGATATCAATGAAAATCGGCCAGCTTAATGAAAAAAGAGAACGATCAACAACATCAGACTGATGCATTAGTAAAACCTATTTATTAGAAGTGAAATGAATGGTCTTTTTGTGGTATGACATCCCCAGAAAGCATAGATGATTTTACAAGGTTTATTGGTGAGTTGATAGACAGAATAGGTGATTTATCCCGTTGGTTTGCTGGCGGATTTTTGGTGGGGACGATAACGATATTCGCCCCATAGTTTCAACGGGGGTATTTCCCTCGTTGACGACGAGAAGCAATAGGAAGAGGCTAAAATTGTGTCCAGAACTTCTTGATCTTACTGTATCTTATGCACTTTACTGACATCAGCCATTAACATTGGCATCAGTAATCATCCCATTATAGCAGCGGCAAGCGTCAACAGGGCAAACATCCCTGCTGAAAGACCGATTAACATCTGCGAGCCAAAGACAAAAAAGCCAATACTGAAAATACAGGTAGATAATGAAATAAACAAGAATATAAGAAAAACCAAGGAGCCAGATGGTACGGTTGAATAAAATGGTTTCCTTTAGAATTTTCATCATGGGCATTGGCGAAGACAACCGCTCTTGTCGTAACTCCATAGTATCTTGCCGCCAATATCATTGACATGAGCAAATGGTTTCGCCAATAACAATAAGTTTGTGATATTTGTTCATGGCTGGTGCCTTGCATAAATGTCGCCATAAAAAAAGAGATGAATCGTTGTTGTTATAGGAAGTGGAGAATTTTAGTGCGACTACCGCTATGATTCTTGTGCTTATAACTAAAATCATTAACAAAGAAATACTCAAATGATTTCCATTTCTTAAGCTATTATGCAAATTAATATAATTGAATTTGAGTAATAAGGTAAACATTCATGGTTATTAGTAAATTTTTTTCAAATACTATATTTATAAATCTATCGCATGCTTTGAGAATATTGATGAATTGAAATGTAAGTTTAGGCGTTATACTATATTGTGGTATTTCTATAATGCTAATTTTTACTATGACTGTTTCTACTAATAAAAATGAAATGTTTTCTCCATATGAGGAAAATATTATTGCATCATCAAATACACTTTATTGTTTTTCTATTGTTATTTTTAGGAAAAACAGCATATAAAACATAAAGAAGGTCTTACAGATGAAAGCTCTTATCGTAATTGACATGTTGAATGATTTCGTAACAGGTGTGCTCGCCAATGAAAAGCAGGCAACGGAAATTATCCCAGTGATCCAGCGGGTGATTAACTATGCCAGAAATCAACCTGATTGGTTAGTGGTGTATGCCAATGATGCCCATTATGCAGATGATCGGGAAATGGGCATTTGGGGAAAACATGCTATGGCAGGAACGTGGGGTGCTGAGGTGGTTGATGCATTGGCTCCTATTGGCTCTGAACGTGAAATTGTTTCTCCCAAACATTTTTATAGTGCCTTTGATGGAACCGATCTGGATGAGGTTTTCAGGCAATACGGTGTTACAGAAGTTGTTTTAACAGGGCAGCATACCAATTGCTGTGTCCGGCATACCGCCTATAGTGCATTTACCCGAGGTTATGGCATCACCGTATTATCTGATGCAGTTTGCGTTTTACCCGAGGTTGATCATAGTGAAGCACTTGATTATCTAAAAACCGTTTATGGTGTTGAAATTACAACCAGTACTGAGTTAGGTGTGCCGTCAAAATAATAAAGCGCACTATGCTTGAGTTGGATGAAAGTAAAATGAATGACTGACAGATTGATATTCTGCCAGTCAAATAGATCAAGTCGAGTAAATTTATTTACAGATCAGGTAAATTCCGGCCGTAATAGATTTCCTGTATCTCTTTTTTGAGTAAACGGGTGATTTCTCTTTTTTCCGTTTCACTTAATTCTTCGGCTGTGGAATTGAACAAATACTCATTCAGATCAAATTGTTTCAACATCATTTTGGTATGAAAGAGATTTTCCTGAAAAATATTCACATCGATCATATGATACTGAGCTTGGATTTCTTCTGTCAGATAATTCTGGATGGAACTAATTTTATGGTCAATATAGAGTTTTACTCCATGAATATCTCGGGTAAAACCACGAACACGGTAATCCATCGTCACAATGTCAGATTCCAATTCATAAATTAGATAATTCAGCGTCTTAAGGGGGGAAATAACACCGCAGGTTGACACTTCAATATCGGCCCTAAAGGTACATATACCGCCATCTGGGTGGCTTTCTGGATAGGTATGCACACAAATATGACTTTTGTCCAAATGGGCGACGACAGAATCAGGGAGTGGGCCAGGGTTCTCTGTATTATCCACCAGTTTAGGGTCAATGGGTTCTTCACTAATCAGAATGGTAACGCTCGCACCTTGTGGGTTATAGTCTTGACGAGCAATATTAAGAATGTTTGCACCAATGATTGAACAAGTTTCACTGAGTATTTCAGTCAGGCGGGTCGCATTATACTGTTCATCAATGTACGCGATATAACTGTCGCGATCGGCTTTCGTTTTTGCATAACAGATGTCATAGATACAGAAACTCAAGCTTTTTGTAAGATTATTAAAGCCGTGCAATTTCAGTTTGCGCAATTTAGTTCACCTCCCGGCTAATGGGTGATTATGGATTTCCAGATAGTGCATTCAGTAAGTATTGCGGTAGTGCAAAACTGCCTGCATGTACGTCTGGAGTGTAGTAACGGCAGGTTATGGCCGTATCTTCAAAGCGTTGTTGCAGTGTGGTCAGGGGCACCTGACGTAGAGCCGAATTCTGGGTTGCCCATGCAAACGTCATGATCCCACCGTAATAGGTTGGGATAGCGGCTTGATAAAAGCTGCTGTCAACAAAATAGTGACTCAACTTTTTATGGCTGTTGACGGCTTCATCCTGTTGCAGGAAACAGACACCGTTTTGGGCGACGAAAATCCCCCCTTCGTTTAGGCAACGGGCGCAGCCTGCATAAAATTCAGAGGTAAACAGGCTTTCACCCGGTCCATCAGGATCGGTGCAATCAGAAATGATGACATCAAATTTTTCAGATGTGGTTTTGACAAAATTAACCCCGTTGTCAATCACCAGCTTGAAACGGGGATCGTCATAGGCGCCGGCATTATGATTCGGCAAATATTGGCGGCAGAATTCAACGACACCCGCATCAATTTCTACCATTGTGATATTGTCGAGATAGTGATGGCGACACACTTCTCGTAGCATCCCACCATCACCACCACCAATGATCAACACTTTTTTGGCTTGGCCGTGAGCAAATAGGGGGACATGGGCCATCATTTCATGGTAGATAAATTCATCGCGCTCTGTGGTTTGTACTACACCATCAAGTGCCATGATGCGGCCAAGTTCTGTATTTTCGAAAATGATGAGATCTTGATGCTGTGTTTTATCGTGATAAAGCACGCTTTCCACTGTGAAATACTGACCGAAATTGGGATGTAAAGTTTCATACCAAATTTCCTTTTGTGACATCTTCTGCTATTCCTCCATTGTGATATTTATCGACATCAAGTGCACACAATAGCCAATTATTTACATAATCGCCATTTGGTTTCAACATGAAATTAACTTTGGAAGTATACAAAAAGAGCTACTTTACATAGGAGAGTAAACTGAGGGAGTTTCTTGCAAGGGAGCGGCATTTAACCTCATGAGGCAGATCGATTCCCTTTAAGTCGTTGTAACCTAATTGATTGAGTTCTTGCATTAACTGACCATTATAGTCACTGAGATCCCACTTATTGCGTTGGGCAAAATAGATAATGGTGCGCTTAATTTGCAGATCTGGAATTTGGTTATAGCCACAGTCATGCTTTAGATAGGCATAGACGGCTGTCAGATCGGCGAGATCTTCCGCTTCATTTTCAGACAGCGCTTTTGCGGGTTGAGCAAAACTCAACAGAGCCAGAATGTATGTGAATAAGGTAATTTTTTGCATAATTTCCATTATACTGCGTTTCTACCATTTTACTTAAATTAACATATTAATATCTTTGTTCGCCAAACTTTATTTTCTTAATTTTGGTAAAATGACTGTTTTTTCTGCCAACTAAAAAATTGATTGTGGGTTAACGAAAGGTTTGTTCTGGTAGCAGAGAATGATATTTTATGCGCTCGGTGAGCTTATGGTATTGAGCGGTATGTAAATAGTCACATTCATTTTTGGGTTTGACTTGTGATTGTTTAAAGTAAAATCAACTGGTTATATTGATGAAGAAACATATTGTAGAAGTGATGATCTCCGAACAGGAGGTTAAGCAACGTATTGCTGAGTTGGGGCAACAGATTACAGAGCATTATCGTCATAGTGATCGTGAATTGGTGCTGGTTGGCCTGTTGAGGGGATCATTTATCTTTATGGCAGACCTGTGTCGTGAAATTCAGGTTTCCCATGAAGTGGACTTTATGACCGCATCCAGCTACGGCAATGAGATGAGCTCTACCCGAGATGTGAAAATCCTTAAAGATCTGGATGAAGACATTCGTGGTAAGGATGTGTTGATTGTTGAAGATATTATCGACTCAGGCAATACACTGAACAAAATCCGCGAGATTCTGGCGCTGCGTGAACCGAACTCACTGGCGATTTGTACTTTGTTGAACAAACCCTCTCGTCGTGAAGTCGATGTTCCTGTTGAGTGGATTGGTTATTCCATTGAAGATAAATTTGTCGTGGGTTACGGCATTGATTATGCACAGCGTTATCGCCACCTGCCTTATATCGGGCATGTCACCTTGCTGGAAGATTAATTTTCGCGATAAGCAGAAGTAATCAATACTGCGTGAGTAAATGGCAGCGTTTTGCTGCCATTTATTTTTATCGTCAATAACGGATTGTTCAATCCGTTATTTTGTCTGCGATAACTTGGAAATCGTCTGACGGTAATTGAGTTCCAGTTTTTCACGGCTGTCCGCCGTAATATCCAAATCATGCAACTCACCATCCTTTAAGCCATATACCCAACCGTGGATCATCACCTTCTGCCCGCGTTTCCATGCGGATTGCATAATGGTTGAGTGGCCGAGGTTGTAAACCTGCTCGATCACATTCAATTCACACAGGCGATTCAGCCTATCATTAGGTGGTAATTCACCCAGCATGGAACTGTGTTTGTACCACAAATCACGGACATGGAGCAGCCAGTTATTGATTAAGCCCAATTCCGTGCCATCCACGGCAGCTTCAATGCCCCCGCAACCGTAGTGACCACAGATGATAATGTGTTCAACCTGTAAAACATCAACGGCATATTGTACAACAGATAGACAGTTTAAATCGGTATGGATCACAAGATTGGCGACGTTGCGGTGAACAAAAAGATCACCGGGTGCGGCATCAATCAGTTTTTCGGCAGGTACTCGGCTATCAGAGCAGCCTATCCACAGGAAATGGGGTTTTTGTGCTTTTGATAATTCTTTGAAGAAAAGTGGATTTTCTTCGTTTACGGATTCTGACCACTGTTTGTTCCTGGCAAACAGCTCTTCAATTTTTCTCATCATAACGAATAGCCTGGCAACATTTTTGAGATAGAATCATATACAACATTAATTGAGAATTTAATATTTAATTGAGCAATGTTTTTTAATTAACCCCTGCCATTGTTAAGAAATAGGGGAATAATAATGGCATACTTTTCATCTTGTAGTCAGAAATAGCAAATAATAAAGGTATTTTTTACTTATGGCTTACGCATTGGAATTGACGCAGCTCACGAAAGTCTATGAGAGTGGAGTGAAAGCGCTGCGGGGAATTGATTTGCGTGTAGAAACCGGTGATTTCTACGCGCTTTTAGGGCCGAACGGCGCCGGGAAATCGACGACGATAGGGATTATTAGTTCCTTAGTGAATAAAAGTGGCGGCAAGGTCAAGGTCTTTGGCTACGATATTGATACGGATCTCGTTAATGCCAAACGGCAGCTTGGCCTTGTTCCGCAGGAATTTAATTTTAATCCATTCGAAACGGTGATTCAGATTGTCATGAATCAGGCGGGATATTACGGGGTCCCGCGCAATGTCGCCTACGGCAGGGCTGAAACCTATCTGACCCAATTGGATCTCTGGGAAAAGCGCAACGAGCGGGCAAATCGTTTGTCCGGCGGCATGAAACGGCGTTTAATGATTGCCCGTGCTTTAATGCACCAGCCGAAATTGTTGATCCTTGATGAACCCACGGCGGGCGTGGATATCGAACTGCGCCGGTCAATGTGGGAATTTTTGCGCGGATTGAATGCTCAGGGAACCACAATCATCCTAACGACGCACTATCTGGAAGAAGCTGAGATGTTATGCCGTAACATTGGCATTATCCAGCACGGCGAACTGGTTGAAAACACGAGTATGAAAAACCTGCTCAGTCAACTTGAGCGTGAAACCTTCCTGCTCGATTTAGCGCCGAAAGGAACAATGCCGATTGTTGAAGGTTACGACCACCGTCTACTTGATGCCATCACGTTGGAAGTGGATGTCAAACGTGGGCAGGGCTTGAATGATGTGTTTTCCCAGCTAAGTACGCAGGGTATACAAATCAACAGCATGCGCAATAAAGCCAATCGTCTGGAAGAGTTGTTTGTCGGATTGACTAATAATCATCAAGGAGATAGAGAATGATCCCATTGTACTGGGTGGCGCTGAAAACTATTTGGATTAAAGAGGTCACCCGTTTTGGCCGTATTTGGGTGCAGACCTTACTGCCGCCTGTGATCACCATGTCCCTGTATTTCGTTATCTTCGGTAATCTGGTGGGTTCCCGCATTGGCGAAATGGGCGGCGTGGGTTATATGCAGTTTATTGTGCCCGGGCTGATCATGATGTCAGTGATCACTAACTCTTACGCTAACGTTTCGTCGTCTTTCTTTGGCGCTAAGTTCCAGCGCAGCATTGAAGAAGTGCTGGTTGCTCCGGTTCCCACCCATATCATTATTGCCGGCTTTGTTGGCGGTGGCGTCGCTCGTGGGGTATGCGTGGGTATTCTGGTAACATTGGTTTCCCTGTTGTTCGTGCCGTTACAGATACATTCATGGGGAATGGTGGTGATCACCTTGCTGGCAACGTCGATCTTATTTTCATTGGCGGGGCTGTTGAATGCCATTTTTGCGAAAACCTTCGATGATATCAGTATTATCCCAACCTTTGTGCTGACCCCGTTGACCTATTTGGGGGGCGTATTCTACTCCCTGACTTTGTTGCCGACTTTCTGGCAGGTAGTGTCAAAGATTAACCCGATCGTCTATATGGTCAGTGGCTTCCGCTATGGTTTTCTCGGTATCATGGATGTTTCTCTGGCGATGACATTAGGGATGCTAGGCAGTTTTATCGTTGGGTTCTATGCATTGGCTTGGTATCTGATTGAATCAGGGCGAGGGCTAAGAACTTAATCGCCAGAATAGAATACTCCGCCGCTGATTGCGGCGGAGTGGATACTTCAAATCAGCCAATCAAATCGACCTGCTGATTATCAATCAGTCGGGTTTGTCCCAACCATGCCGCCATCAGAATCACGGCTTTTTGACTTTGTGCGGTTAATGGCATCAGGTTTTCTGCATCACGAATAAATAACTCATCCGGCATAAAACCTTCTTCGCACAAATGTGCCGCGGCGAGTTCAATGAGCCGCCCCGTATCCCGTTCGCCATTTTTCAATCTTTCTGCCATAAATTGCATTACCTGATTGAGCAAAGGCGCTATTTTTTTCTCTTCAACGGACAGGAGATTATTACGCGAACTCAGCGCCAATCCATTTTTATCACGGACGATAGGCACGGAAACCAAGGTAATATCGTAAGCCATATCGGCAATCATTTTGCGGATAATCTGTAATTGCTGGAAATCTTTTTCACCGAAATAAACCAGATCAGGTTGGATAAGATTAAACAATTTGCTGACAACGGTCGTGACACCACGGAAATGCCCCGGCCGACTGGCGCCCTCAAGGAGATGAGAAAGCCCCGGCACTTCAACAAAAGTTTGGTTGTTGTTTGAGCTATTCGGGTACATCTCGTTAACGTTGGGCGCGAATACCAGCTCGACATTGCGACGGCTCAGTTTTTCGCAATCTTCCTGTAAGGTTCGGGGATAATTGACCAGATCGTCTTCCCGGTCAAATTGCATCGGATTGACGAAAATACTGACGATAACGACGTCAGCCTGTGCCTTGGCTGTATCCACCAACGCCATATGACCATCATGCAGATTGCCCATCGTGGGAACGAAAGCAATGCGCTTGCCTGCTTGGTGCCAGCGGCGGATTTCTCGGCGTAAAAGGGGGATCGTTTCTAAAATCAGCATTGCTGTACTCCTTTAATTAGCAGTCATGCTGGAGGATAATCAATTGAATGAATGTGTCTGGTCGGGATAGGCACCGCTTTCTACTTGTTCAATGTATAAGCGGATGGCATCCCTGATGTTGCCCGTTTCTTTGAGGAAGTCTTTGGCAAATTTAGGTGGCCTTGCGGTAATGCCGAGGGCATCGTGCATAACCAGAATTTGGCCATCCGTCATATTGCCCGCCCCAATACCAATGACCGGAATGTCCAGGGCTTCAGTGATACGCTGGGCCAGCGCAGTCGGCACACATTCTAACACCAGTAGCTGCATACCCGCTTTTTCCAGGGCAATGGCATCGTTGAGTAACGTCTGGGCGGAGGATTCATCACGTCCTTGAACTTTATAACCACCGAGGATATTAACGGATTGTGGTGTCAGACCCAAATGTCCGCAAACGGGGACGGCACGTTCGGCCAGCATTTTGACGGTATCACACAGCCAATCCCCACCCTCAATTTTGACCATATTGGCACCAGAACGCATTAATGCCGCCGCGTTGCCAAAACTTTGTTCAGGGGTCGCATAGCTCATGAAAGGCATATCGGCGATGAGAAAAGCCTGCGGGGCACCGGCGCGAACGCTGCGGGTGTGGTAAGCGATATCGTCAACAGTGACGGGTAGGGTTGAGTCGAATCCCTGCACGGTCATGCCGAGTGAATCGCCAATCAGCATGACATTAATGCCCTGTTCGGCGAAAAGGTGGGCGAAACTGGCATCGTAAGCGGTGATAGTGGCGAATTTGCGCTTGGCTTTTTTTAACTGACTGAGATCCGCCAGGGTTGTTGGTTTCATTACATTCTCCTGAATAGTTATACCCTTTAGTTTCAGGATAGTATCCCATTATCCAGAAAGAGGTACACAAGCTAGACCCAAAGCGTCAGGCCATTTTCTGGAACGAGTTTTAATTGCTCTGCTAAGGTTTCCCCATCGGGAAACACCAGGTCTGGTGCAATTTCTGCCAGCGGGTAGAGCATAAATTCACGCTGTTTTAATCCATAATGGGGAACGGTCAAGCGTTCGGTGTTGATGATGTGATCGCCAAACAGCATGATATCCAAATCGAGCGTTCTGGGGCCCCAGCGCTCATCCTTGCGAACACGTCCTTGAGCCCGTTCAATGGCTTGCGTGTGATCAAGCAATATCTCTGGTGATAACTGGGTGTCCAATACGACGGCAAGGTTGAGGTAATCAGGTTGATCCTGTGGCCCCATGGGTTTTGTTCGGTAAAAAGAGGATTGAACAACAAACGTGGTATCAGGGATCTGTTTCAGCGCAGCAAGTGCGTTATTGACTTGCTGCAAAGGGTCGGCCAGATTACTGCCAATGGCGATATAGACTAGCGTCATGTTAACTGTTGTTCCTGTTCTGACGAACGCGTCCACCACCACTACCAACACCACGACGGGGGCGTGTTCTGCGGCGAATCGGTTCGCTGCCCAGTTCGGCTATCATTCCGCGCTGTTGTGATGGGGTTGACTGTTGGAATTCAGCCCACCATCGCACCAACTCTTTCAGTTCATGGCGTGGTTCAATACTGGCACGTAATTCCAGTAAATCATAGGCGGCACGGAACTTCGGATGTTCCATTAGTTTATTCGCCCGTTTGCCTTGACGACGCGGCAGGCGAAGCTGAAGCAACCAGATATCGCGCATCGTGGTGGTATGGCGTTTCGGGATCGCAATGGAGCGGCACTGTTCATCAAGAATATCATTCATGGCTAACGCAAAAGCATCGTAATACTGCAATCCGCTTTCTTGTGTCAGTTTCTCTGCATGTTCAACCAGCGGATACCACAGCATGGCCGCAAATAAGAAAGCCGGATTCACTTTCTTGTCATTTTGCAAGCGAAAATCGGTATTTTTCAGCACCTGTGCCAGCAGTTTTTCCATCGGTGAATCATCACCTTGGGTAAAACTGCGCTGAATCAGCGGAAACAATGGCTGGAACAGATGATATTCCCGCAGCAGTTTATAGGTCTTGTAACCTTGTCCTGACTGTAACAGTTTGAGAGATTCTTCGAACAGACGGGCTGATGGAATCTCTTTCAACAGAAAGGCGAGACGCGGGATAGGTTCCGCCGTGGCTGGCTCAATGGTCATATCCAGTTTGCCGGCGAAACGGACAGCACGCAGCATCCGCACGGGATCTTCCCGATAGCGGGTTTCCGGATCACCAATCAGGCGAATGATGCCGGCGTTCAGATCGGCCATGCCACCGATGTAATCCCGCAGGGCGAAGTCTTCAATGCCATAGTAGAGGCTATTGATCGTGAAATCGCGGCGCACCGCATCTTCTTCCACCGAACCGAAAATATTATCACGCAGTAACATACCGCTTTGAGCTTTATGTGACTGGCTGCGGTCATTGTTTTCTATTTGATCGTGTGGCCCGCGGAAAGTCGCCACCTCAATCACATCCGGGCCAAACATGATATGGGCAAGGCGAAAACGGCGCCCGACCAGACGACAGTTACGGAACAGTTTACGAACTTGCTCAGGTGTCGCATTGGTAGCGATATCAAAATCTTTGGGTTTTTTGTGCAGCAAGAGATCACGCACTCCGCCACCGACCAGATAAGCCTCAAAACCGGATTTATTCAGGCGATACAAAACCTTCAGGGCATTATCACTAATGTCTTTACGTGAAATAGGGTGCTGCTCTCGTGGGATCACCGTGATCGGAGAGTCCGAAGGCGTTGCCTTGGCGGATTTTTTCTTCATTTTGTCGTTTTCGGCATGTGATGAAGATGAATGATTCCCTCTGCGACGTTTACGCAGAGGACTGCTCTCTGTTTGAGCAGAATGGTCAGATACGGTGACTGGCCTTTCACTGACTGCCTGTATGTCGCGCTTTGCCCTGTGTTCGCGAATTAGCAAATTACGGCAGAAAGTTGCTACTCGGTTAAAAATGGTACACCTCGATAGTGACTAATCAATTAAAACAAAAAACAGCCGCCAATCATAACTTACTGGACATTTTTTGAGAATGCTTATAGCGCTAATAGAAAGACTTTATTTAACCTGATCTATGGGTTATGTTTCTTTGGCGGAACCGCGTTTATATTCCAACCGACAATCGCTTGCTGTAGCAGTTGCTCGGTGGTGAGATCTTGCCAGCCTGCGATAGCGGGTTGGTTCAAAAATGATAACGCATCAATAAGCAATGGTCTTGGATCGCCCAAGGGGATCGGCTGGGCATGATTTTGCTTCGAAAGTTTATTTCCCTCTTTATTTAGCACGAGAGGTAAATGCACATAATCGGGTGCTGCAAAATGCAAGCGCTGATACAGAGATAGCTGGCGAACCGTGGGTTCAATTAAATCCGCTCCTCTGACAATTTCAGTGATGCCTTGATAGTTATCATCAATAACCACGACAAGATTATAGGCAAATAAACCGTCTTTGCGATAAATAATGAAATCTTCCTCAGCCATTTCAGTGGATACAGTGATATGGCCCTGCAATTTATCGTCAAAACCATAAACCGGATAATGCTGTTTCAGGCGAATGGCGGCGTTGTGCGCTGGCAGGTGCAGATGCCGGCAATGACCATCATAAAAGCCGCCCCGTTGTTGGATGCGTTGGCGGCTACAGATGCAGCAATAGCTACCGCCTTGCTGTTTTAATTGATCAAGGATGGCACGGTAAGCGTCATGGCGTTGGGATTGGTAGAGCACTGCGCCATCCCAGCAAAGCCCGTAATGCTCAAGGGCTTGCAATATCCGGTTGGCAGCGCCGGCAACTTCCCGTGGGGGATCAATATCATCAATCCGCATCAACCATTTTCCGTGGCAAGCGCGGGCTTGCAGATAACTGCCCAGTGCCGTCACCAGGGAACCAAAATGGAGATCGCCGGAAGGAGAGGGAGCGAAGCGCCCAATATATAACGAGGAATGTTCAGATTGCGTCATAACAGATTCAATATAGGGGCATACGGCGCTATTGAGCGCCGTACTTAACCCTATTCGTTAGCCAGCCATTTGCTTTTCACGAATTTCGGCCAACGTCTTACAGTCAATACATAAATCGGCTGTTGGGCGAGCTTCTAAACGGCGAATGCCGATTTCAACCCCACAGGATTCACAATAACCAAAGTCCTCTTCCTCGACTTTTTTCAGCGTTTTCTCGATCTTTTTGATCAACTTACGCTCACGATCCCGGTTACGTAATTCAAGACTGAACTCTTCTTCTTGCGCCGCACGGTCAACTGGATCAGGGAAGTTTGCTGCCTCATCTTGCATATGAGATACAGTACGGTCTACTTCATCCCTGAGTTGATTGCGCCATGCTTCCAGAATCAGCTTGAAATGCTTTAACTGGGCATCGTTCATGTATTCTTCGCCTGGCTTTTCCTGGTAAGGTTCTACCCCAGCGATGGCGAGAATGCTCAAGGACGAGGTTTTACGTTTTTGCCCTTCTTGCATAATGCTTCTCCTTACACACGCACTATCAAACGGCCCCCAACAGTAGGGGGAAAAAAATAGGCCGCTATAAATAGCAGATGACTGCGAGGTTGGCAATTGTTCCTGCCATTAGTTTTGCAATGGTGTGAAGGCTGACATGTTTACTGCCTAAATATATTACAAAACACCTCTCATTAGCATGATCTGTTTACAAATTATCACATTGATAGAAAAGGTAATTTGTGACTCAGAACCATCCCGTTTTCCGTCATGCTGGCCTTATAACAAATTACTTCGACCCCGGATTGGCACGCTTGTTCCAAAAGAAGCGCATAATCAGGGTCAATATGTTTTGCTGCCGCAACCTGACTGATCCCAGAATGTAAAACAGCAAATAACAAGACAGAACGCTGACCTTGTTGTGCTATCAATGATAGCTCACGTAAATGTTTTTGCCCCCGAATTGTGACGGCATCAGGAAAATATCCACAGTTTTCTTGTAACAATGTGACTGACTTGACTTCAATATAGCAATCAACCCTTTGTTTTGCTTGTAATAATAAATCGATGCGGCTTTTCTCTTCGCCATAGCGAATTTCACGATGAATATGCTCATATCCAGACAATTCCGAGATAATATCGTGTTCAATGGCCTGATAAACCAACTCATTGGCCCTGAGGGTATTGACACAAATCCAGTGCCCCTCTTGGGTCTGCGTCAATTCCCAGCTATGCGGGTACTTGCGCTTGGGATTATCTGAGGTGGAATACCACACGGTATCTCCCGGCGTAGCGCAGCCTGTCATGGCGCCCGTGTTGGCACAGTGTATTGTGAGCGTTTCCCCTGCCGGCGTGAGGACATCTGCAAGAAAGCGTTTATAGCGGCGGATTAAGGTAGCAGACTTCAGGGGAGGTGAAAATTCCATAAACTTTCCTTTATAACCAGTGGGCTGATCAAAAATAGGCCGTGCCAGACGGGATCTATGACCTGAAATTCGATGAAATGAAATCAAAGACGCTAATGCTACAATGGCATCCATTGAAAGTTAATTCATTATGGTACTCCTTTGTCATCGCCTATTTATGATTTATTACCCATTCATGACATAGTGGGATCAGTGATTGCTGAATTGCAAACGTCGAAGCAAGTGTTATTGCACGCGCCAACGGGAGCGGGAAAATCGACCGGATTGCCCTTGGCGATTTTACGTCAGGCATCGCTGGCAGGGCGCATCATTATGCTGGAACCGCGGCGCCTTGCGGCACGCAGTGTGGCACAACGCCTTGCCGAACAACTCAATGAGCCGGTTGGGATGACCGTCGGCTACCGGATGCGTGCGGAAACCAAAGTGAGTGCGGCAACCCGCCTTGAAGTCGTGACTGAAGGAATTCTAACGCGGATGTTGCAACAAGATCCTGAATTGAGCGGCGTCTCTCTGGTGATTCTGGATGAATTCCATGAACGCAGTTTACAGGCTGATCTGGCCTTGGCACTGCTGCTGGATGTGCAGGAAGGGTTGCGCGACGACCTGCGGATCTTGGTGATGTCGGCAACATTGGATAACCAGCGCCTTTCCGCTTTATTACCCGATGCCCCGGTGATTGTGTCAGAAGGGCGCAGCTATCCGGTCACGAGATCTTATCATCCACTTTCCCCTCATCAACCGTTTGAACAATCCGTCGCCTCGGCGGTATTGCAGTTATTGCAGCAGGAGACAGGATCGTTATTGCTGTTTCTGCCGGGTGTTGGTGAAATCCAGCGGGTGTTGTCGCAACTGGAGGGCAAGCTCAATGACGACACGCTATTGTGTCCATTGTATGGCGCATTGTCATTGTCAGAACAACGCAAAGCTATTGCGGCATCGCCAGCGGGGATGCGCAAGGTCGTACTGGCGACCAATATTGCAGAAACCAGTTTGACGATTGAAGACATCCGGTTGGTGGTAGACAGCGGGCTTGAGCGCACCAGCCGATTTGATCCGAAAAATGGCCTGACACGCTTAATGACCCAACGCATCAGCCAGGCCTCCATGGTTCAGCGAGCAGGACGGGCTGGACGATTAGAGGCCGGTGTTTGCTGGCACTTATTTAGTCAGGAACAGGCAGAAAGAGCCAGAGAGCACAGCGAGCCGGAGATCTTACATTCAGATCTCAGCGGTTTATTGCTTTCTTTATTGCAGTGGGGATGTCGTGACAGCACCCAACTTCATTGGCTGGACAACCCTCCCCAACCTGCATTGGCTGTTGCAAAGTCCCTGCTATTACGGTTGGGAGCATTGGACAATAACCAACAACTGACAGCCCGTGGTTGGCAAATGGCGGAATCCGGCAGTGAACCGCGCTTGGCGGCGATATTATGTTTAGGTAAAGAAAAATGTTCAGGTAACGAACAAGACCGCGCCGCATTGCTCACGGCAGCAAAATTGGTGGCCATTTTGGAAGAGCCTCCGCGTCGTGGACAACCTGATCTACTTTATTGGATAACAGCAAATCAGCGTCATTGGCAACAACGAGCCAACCTGCTTATCAGGAATCTGACAGATAAACAGGCACAACGCGTTGCAAGTCACTCTGATCACCTCAGATTGGATCTGGTGTCTGAACTATTAGTACAGGGATTTCCCGACCGGATCGCCAAAAACCGCGATAATCCTGGGCGTTTTCAGTTAGCCAACGGCTTGGGGGGGATACTGGAACGTGAAGAACCCCTTTCGGCAGAGTCTTGGTTGGTTATTCCCTCGTTACAACAAGGAAATGGTCATCCTGATGCGCAGATTTTGCTGGCTTGCCCGTTGGATATCGAACAAATCATAAAGCAATACCCTTTTTTGTTTACTGAACAGACAGCCGTAGAGTGGGATGATAGCAAAGGTTCGTTACGGGCATGGAAGCGTTTGCAATGTGAGCGATTAATTATCAAAGCACAGCCATTGGCAAAACCTTCGACAGCAGAATTACAGGAAGCCTTACTGAATTGGGTCAGGCAGGCAGGATTGTCGGCGCTGAATTGGTCAGCGGAGGCATTGCAATTGCGCATTCGCCTGCAAAGGGCGACAGAATGGCTACCGGAAGTGGTATGGCCTGCGGTTGATGACGAAGCATTGTTGAACGCCCTTGAACAGTGGTTGCTGCCTGCCCTGGGGGATGTTGAAGACTTGAAAGGATTACGCCAGATTGAGTTGTCCTCCTGTTTGGAGGGATTGCTTGATTGGCAGCAACGGCAAATACTGGATAATGAATTGCCTACTAATTACACTGTACCCACTGGGAGCAGGATCACTATCCGGTATTTCAGTGATAAGCCGCCTGTGCTATCAGTAAGAATGCAGGAAATGTACGGCGCGCAGCAAAATCCAGTGTTGGCAAAAGGACGCATTCCGATTGTTATTGAGCTGTTATCGCCTGCCCATCGTCCATTACAAATCACACAAGATCTCGCCGCATTTTGGCGGGGAACGTATCGTGAGGTGCAAAAAGAGATGAAAGGACGTTACCCCAAACATTTGTGGCCGGATGATCCTGCCAATACGGCACCGACCAGGCGCGTGAAAAAGTATATGTAATTAATAAACATGTGGAGAATTCGGTATGTCTGATGATGATCGTCAGCCAATCGGACGCAAGGGTAAAAAATCAGGGCTTCGTCGTGGGCGGGCATCGAAAAAACGCGATCGGTGGGATGACTATGATGATTATGAAAATGATGATGTTGACGACGACGATGAGGAGCAAATCATGACGAAAAAAGGGAAGAACGTCCGCCGTTCTAAGCCCAGCTCGCCCAAAAGAAAAGGGCACTGGTTATTAGGGTTGCTGCTAAAAATCTTTATTGTGCTGGCGGTGCTCACGGTTATTTATGGTTTCTATCTGGATAACAAAATTCGCCACCGTATTGACGGGAAAGTTTGGAACTTACCGGCAGCCGTGTACGGACGGGTAGTCAATCTTGAACCTGGTATGAATTACAGCAAGGATGAGATGGTTCAATTACTGGAAGGCATGCAGTACCGGAAAGTGACCAAAATCACCCGTGAAGGGGAATTCATGGTCAAAGGGAATCGCATTGAGTTGCTGCGTCGCCCATTTGATTTCCCGGATGGTCAGGAAGGGCAAATTCAGGCCCGCCTGACCTTTGAGAACAATCATCTTGCCGGCATCGAAAATATAGACAATCAGCGGCAGTTTGGTTTCTTCCGCCTTGATCCCAAACTGATTACGATGATGCAGTCGGCGAATGGCGAACAGCGTCTGTTTGTCCCACGTAAAGGCTTCCCTGATTCACTGGTCAGAACGCTGCTGGAAACAGAAGATCGTTATTTTTATGAACATGGTGGCGTCAGGCCGCTTTCCATTGCCCGTGCAGCATTGGCTAATCTGATGGCGGGACGCACTGTTCAGGGAGGCAGTACCCTGACACAGCAATTGGCGAAAAACCTGTTCCTCTCAAATGAACGCACCCTGAGCCGTAAAGTGAATGAAGCGCTGATGGCAATATTGTTGGATGCACGTTATAGCAAAGATCGTCTTCTTGAATTGTACTTGAACGAAGTTTTTCTGGGGCAAAGTGGTGATGAGCAGATCCACGGTTTCCCGTTAGCGAGTCAATACTACTTTGGCATCCCAATTAGTGAATTAACCTTGGATCAGCAGGCCTTGTTGGTGGGCATGGTGAAAGGCGCATCGGTGTATAACCCGTGGCGTCATCCCCAAAAGGCGCTGGAACGCCGCAATATTGTTCTGAAAATTCTCCAGAGCCGAAACATTATCACGCAAAAAGAGTATGACACGCTGAGTGCCCGTTCACTGGGTGTCAAACCGAAAAGTGAAAGTCTGACACCGCAACCCGCTTTTATGCAGCTCGTGCGGCAGGAATTGCAGGAAAAGTTAGGCGATAAGGTTAATGATTTATCGGGAGTCAAAATCTTCACGACGTTAGATCCGGTTGCACAGGACGCAGCAGAAGGATCGATTGCAGAGGGCGTGACCGCTCTGCGAAAAACACGCAAGATTGCTGATCTGGAAGGGGCAATGGTAGTGGTTGATCGTTTCAGCGGCGAAATTCGGGCAATGGTTGGCGGCGCCCAACCACAATATGCCGGATTTAACCGCGCATTGAATGCCCGCCGTTTGATTGGCTCCCTGGCAAAACCGGCCACTTATCTGACGGCATTAAGTCAGCCAGATAAATATCGCTTGAATACTTGGTTGTCGGATGAACCTCTTTCTATTCCTCAGGCAGGTGGAAAACCCTGGGAACCGAAGAACTTTAGCCGCACTTTCAGTGGGCGTGTCATGGTAATCGATGCGTTAGCGCGTTCAATGAATGTCCCGACCGTGAATTTGGGGCTGGATGTTGGGTTAGATCGCATTTCCAGCACCTTAGTTTCACTGGGTATTCCGGCAAAAGAGATCCAGCAAATCCCAGCCATGTTGTTGGGCGCGATTAACCTGACACCAATGGAAATGGCGCAGGAGTTCCAGACGATAGCCAGTGGCGGTAATCGGGCAAAACTCTCTGCATTGCGCTCCATCATTGCTGAGGATGGTACGGTGATTTACCAGAGCTATCCACAGGCAGAACGGGCTGTTCCTTCCCAGGCGGCTTATCTAACACTGTATGGTATGCAGCAAGTGATTGCTCGCGGTACAGGCCGCTCACTGGTTGGAAAATATGGTCAATATAATCTGGCCGGTAAAACCGGAACGACAAACGATCTTCGTGACAGTTGGTTTACAGGAATTGATGGTAAAGAAGTCGTGGTTGTCTGGACGGGGCGTGATAACAATGGCCCGACCAATTTGACCGGCGCGACGGGAGCACTGGCGATTTACCGTCGTTATCTGGAAAACGAAACACCACTGGTACTGAATAACCGTCCACCGGAAGGTATTGTGGATATGTCCGTCAATGACGACGGCAGTTTCAACTGCGAGGGCGGCGGTATCAGAGTATTGCCGGTTTGGACTGATGATCCACAGGGATTGTGCCAGCAATCGGTGCAACAGCCGATAGAGGAGAATGAAGAAGACGCTCCTGGCTGGCTGCGTGAGATGTTTGGTCAATGATAATTTATTGATAAGTCATAAATCGCTCCCTGCTGAAAATAAGTGGGGAGCTAAATTAAAGACATTCTCTTTGAAAAAGCCGAAATCATGTCATTACAAACCAATTTCTCTGCGTAGGGGAAATGCTTTATATTTTACGAACAATTACTTATTTTTACCCGTTTGGTATTTTAATTTAAATAACTATATAAATTAAATAAGTCTCTTTAATAAATAGGTGCTTATAATAAACGCTCTTTAAACTAAAGCAGGATAAAAACATGCCATTCCTGAGCCCCTTTAGAAATAAATTTGTTCCGGGTGATTTAATCTATGGCTTAAGGGGTCAGAGGAAGGAATATATTAATTTCGTTTCTGCTTTTATCGATGCCAGAGGGCTAAAGGATGATAATGCGTGGCCACCCATCTACATTGATGATTATGTCATTCCTCCGGAAAAAAATGTATGGAGGATGTTATCAAACGTAATAAGGGATATGTGGATTATTGCAAAAGAAAATTAAACTATATTGAAACTCATCATAATGAATACCAAGAATATTCGAAAGATTTTTTTGAAAATTTAAGACAAAATAAGAAATATAGTAGTATTGTAAATGAAAAAGAAAGATTCAATAAATTAAATTTGGGAAGAAAATGCAAAGGCGGATTATTGTGGGTAGGCAATGATAGTAAGTTAGTTAAGGATATACATGTCCATTTCATACTTGATGGTATAAATATGCAATGGGTCGCTGATAAACACGAAGAATTCGAAAATAAAAGTATAACCGGACAAGAATTAAGGTGGATTTTCAGAAACAGGCATAATGCCAAAGTCAAACAAAAAGTGCAATTCTGGCAGGGTGGTAAACCCGTTTGCCCACCCTGGGAGAGTGAAGAAAGCCATATCTGGGATAATTATGAAAGAAAACTAATAAGAAAAGAAGAGGGATATAACAGTTTATCCAGACTATTCAATATCCTATGTTGTGGGAGAGGCCATTCTGATTGATTGTTTTATTATTTTATAAATCGTTATTTAGCATCAAGTGGAAGAACAGCTTGAAGCATTATACAGAAATTCAATAAATCTCTTTAAATAATGGGAAATTATAATAAATATTCTTTAAGTTAAAATAGGATAAAAATATGCCATTCTTTGTACCCTTTAGAACAAAATATTTTTTAGGTGATTTAATATATGGTATGAAAAAACAGAGGGCCAGGTACATTGATACAGTCGATAAGTTTAGAGATGCTCAACCTTACTTTGATGAAAATGCATGGCCACCAGTCTTTATTGATGATTATTTAGTTTCTTCGGAAGAGGAGTATATGAGGGGTTTTATCAAACGAGAATCCGTGAATAATCAGGATAATTCTGGAATGGAGCAGAGTATCAGGATATTTAGATCAAGATTAAAATACTCTGACACTCATCCTGATCAGTTTCCAAAATATACCAAAGATTTTTCTAAGCATTTAAGACACGATAAGAAATATCACAGTGTTTTAGAGGAAAATGGTGGGCTAGATACATTAAATTTAGGAAGAAAATGCAAAGGAGGATTATCGTGGGTAAGTAAGAGCAAGAGTCAATTAGTTCGTGATATACATGTACATTTCATACTTGATGATATAAATATGCAATGGGTCGCTGATAAACACGAAGAATTCGAAAGGAAAAGTATAACCGGAAAAGAATTAAGATGGCTTTTCAGGCACAGAAATCATCCCAAGGTAAGTCAAAAAGTACAATTCTGGAGGAATGGTCAACCCGTTAGCCCACCCTGGAACGGTGAAGAAAGCCATATATGGGATAATTATGAAAGAAAGCTAATGGAAAAAGGAGGCGCAGGAGAAGAAGAGAGATATGACGGTTTATCCAGATTATTTAAAATCCTATGTTGTGGAGTCTGACATTCTCATTGATTGTTTTATAAATAGTTATTCAACATATAGTTATTCAATATCAAGTGGGAGAACTGCCTGGGGCATTCTACAGAAATTATGATGAAAAACGCAGCCCACCCATCTTGATTGATTATTATTTAACCCCTGTGGAATTACAAAATATCGACAAAATAGAAAATACTCTCAGCAACGAAATGCAATCGGACGATGAAAATCAGTATTATCTTGAAATGGTGGAGGATTACTACGAAAGATACAATTATAATAATCATAATTATGATACGTACAAAAAATATGAAGAAGATTTTTTTAAGCATCTAAAAAACAATAAGAAATATTGCAATATTGTAGATAAAAACCAAAAATACAGTGAATTAACTATAGGAAGAAAATGCAAAGGCGGATTATCATGGTCAGGCAGAAGTCATAGTAAATTAGTGCGGGATATACATGTACATTTTATACTTGATGGTATAGATATGGAGCGTGTAGCTGAAAAACGCGAAGATGAGAAAAGCATAACGGGAAAAGAATTAAGATGGCTTTTCAGACACCGATATCATCTCAAGGTCATGCAAAAGATACAATTCTGGAATAATGGTAACCCCACTTGCCCTCCCTGGGAAGGTTCAGGATGTCATATATGGAATAATTATGAAAAGCGCTTAAAGGAAAAAGAAAATTTAGGTTTAAATGAAGAGATGTACGACGGTTTATCCAGATTATTTAATATCCCATGATCGCAGGATATTGGGTATCAATCTGTCCCTGGTGCCACTAATAACAGAAAATAGTGGCACCTGAGAGGAAAGCGTTTATTTCAATTTAGCAAAGCAACGTGCCGCCGCATCAACGGTGCGCTGGATATCTTCATCAGAATGGGCAACAGACATAAAGCCGGCTTCAAACGCAGAAGGCGCCAGATAGATGCCTTCATCCAGCATTAAGTGGAAGAACTGCTTGAAGCGTTCTACATCGCACTTCATCACATCCTGATAGCTGGTCACGTTTTGTGCATCGGTAAAGAAAATACCGAACATGCCGCCAACGTGATTCACCACCAGAGGAATACCGGCTTTTGAAGCCGCCTGTTTTAAACCAGAGGCCAGCTTGTCGGTCAGCTCGCTTAAGCGCGGATGAACACCCGCCCGGGCAACTTCTTGCAGGCAGGCAAGGCCGGCTGCCATCGCGATGGGGTTACCGGAAAGGGTGCCAGCTTGATAAACCGGCCCAGTGGGTGCCAGTTTTTCCATGATTTCCAGACGGCCGCCAAAGGCACCGACAGGCATACCGCCACCGATGATTTTGCCAAGGGAAGTCAAATCCGGCTTAACATCGTAATACGCTTGCGCGCCCCCCAGTGCGACACGAAAACCGGTCATCACTTCGTCAATAATCAGCAGGGCACCAAATTCATCACACAGCTTACGCAGACCCGGCAGGAATTCCGGCAGCGGTGGAATGCAGTTCATATTACCCGCGACAGGTTCGACGATAATACAGGCGATATCTTCCGGATAGTTTTCGAAGGCTTCACGGACAGAATTCAGGTCATTGTAAACACACGTCAGGGTGTGTTTAGCGAAATCAGCGGGCACTCCCGGCGAGTTTGGCTGACCGATAGTCAGGGCGCCCGAACCGGCTTTGACCAGCAAGCAATCGGCATGGCCGTGGTAGCAGCCCTCGAACTTAATGATTTTGTCACGTTGAGTATAACCGCGAGCCAGACGAATGGCGCTCATGGTGGCTTCGGTCCCTGAGTTCACCATGCGAACCATATCCATCGAAGGCATCAGTTCGGTAACCCGTTTTGCCATTTCCACTTCTGCGGCGGTGGGGGCACCAAAACTCAGGCCACGCCCTGCGGCTTCAATCACGGCATTGCGGATAGCAGGATGGTTATGCCCGAGAACCATTGGCCCCCATGAACCGACATAATCAATATAAGCGTGACCATCAACATCATAAAGGTAAGCACCATCAGCACGTTGGATAAAGACAGGTGTACCACCAACCCCGTTAAAAGCACGCACCGGTGAATTGACGCCACCGGGGATCACATTTTTTGCCTGCGAGTAAAGCATTTCGGACTGGCTCATTAATAAAAGCTCCTGAAAGATAACGGTTCAGATATGGGGATGTCATTTTAAAACACCCCACAAGGGAAGCCAAATCATCATCATAAAGTGAAGTGAAATTTGAGTTAGCGCATTTGGGTGACAAAACTTGAACGAATTAGTCAGGTATTGGATAATTGCCGTTAACTGATTTCAGAAAGCATAAGATGACTTTCCGAGAATTTTTACCGGAAAACCGGACGGGAGCAAAAATATGAGCGATGATGCTGCATTGCCTTTGCAGTTTACGGATGCCGCAGCCAATAAAGTCAAAGTACTGGTTGCTGATGAAGATAACCCGAACTTGCGTCTGCGGGTTTACATTACAGGTGGTGGTTGTAGCGGTTTCCAGTATGGTTTCACTTTCGATGACCAGATTAATGACGGTGATATGACGATCCAGAAACAGGGGGTTGAACTGGTTGTTGACCCGATGAGCCTGCAATATTTAGTCGGTGGTTGTGTGGATTATACCGAAGGGCTGGAAGGTTCCCGTTTTATCGTCACCAATCCCAATGCAAAAACCACCTGTGGTTGTGGCTCTTCTTTTAGTATCTGATTGCAAAACTCATGATGACAATAAATAGCCTCCGCAACAGGAGGCTATTTTGTGAGAGATGAGCGTCATGCCACATCAACAATAACAGGTGTGCTTACTCAGCTTGGTGGTTTCTTTTTTTAGCATAATTTATGCATAGTTAATGCAAGACGGCGCAATATTGCGATATTTTCTGCGACATCTTCACGGTAAATCTGACAATCGTCTTCTTTAAATATCGAATAAGGGATAAACGATTTCGTCACTCTGGCGTGGATCTTGAAAGTCTGAGAAATGGTTGGTAAAGCTGTCAAGGTACATGGCAGTGGCTTTCAAAAAGGGAATATCAGATCATAATTGTTTTCGTTGATCAAATCCGTTTTTTTAACAAAATATTTACTATTTTGCCTTGGACTTAAGGTTTGAGCGAAATCACCACTGGGTTAATACATTGTCATTAGGTGTGTATTTGAAAGTTGGGTTTTATAATTAACCTGAACTCTGGATAAGGAAAAAAAGAAAAATATCACAGGCATTATGCGATGAACTGAAAGAGGAAGGTATTACACTCATAACCAACGTTCGTCGTAATATGAAAACAAAGTTTTTATCACTTTAGGATAAAGTGATGTGGTCATGACTCCAAAGCGTTATAATGATGTTTTTCAATATAGCGCCAATTAACTTTTCCTGGACTTCAATTGAACGTGAGAAACAAATGGCGTTGTTGATCAAATCAGTCACCTAATGCACTGATCCAATGAGCGTTACGCCTGTTACTCTGCTCGGTAACTCACAGGCATACCTAGTCTTATGACTTTGTTCGAGGATGCCCTTCCTCCCAATAGCCAGCATGACTGCGCGGCGGAATGGTCGGTTTTATGCCTTTTTTCCTCAGCATCTGATGACAGGCTTTTGTATCGTAGGCTCCGGCAGCACTGACTTGTGCGATTTTTCGGCGTAATGGATTGAGCAACGTCGGCAGATCTTCATTGTCGCCGACAGATTCTAAGCTGACGACAGCAGAAATGACTTCATGCGTACTTGAATCAATCGCAAGGTGTAGATTTCGCCAAACACGGCGCTTTTCCTTGCCATGCTTACGCATTTTCCACTCACCCTCGCCGAAGACCTTTAAGCCTGTGGCGTCAATGACGACATACGCAACCGGTCCACGACGGGGTAACCGATACTGAACCTCAACGGTCTTTGCCCGTTTGCTGATACAACTGTATGACGGCGATCTCAGCGGAACATCCATCAGGACAAATATCGCGTCGAGGAAGCCTTGAAGGGCACGTAAAGGGAGCTTGAAAATACCTTTAATCATCAGCGCTGTTTCAATGGCACCATCGGTAAACGTAAAGCCTCTTCCTCGTTTTCCATGGTGCTCTTTGCCGTGCCAACTCTGGATTGCGGCATCATCAACCCAAAAGGTTATCGAACCACGGTTAATCAATGCCTGATTATATTGCTTCAAGTTGCTGATTTTGTACTTCGCTTTGCCCATCATCGTCACGCGTTTTGGCGTCCAGATGCTCAGATCGCGGCTTTGTCGATTAGTTCAATTA
>NZ_JAQRFJ010000035.1:0-37863 GCF_028599065.1 Xenorhabdus sp. PR6a
AAGTGGGGAATGGCCTCAGCGGAAAAATTACTGACCATTACAACGGGTACGGTTTGTTTGTACAGGGGCTAAATGTGGAACAACTCATTAAATTAGCGGGGGCGATAACAAAGATATGAGGAAAAATAAAGGTAATTATACCTATTATATGGAATCGAAAAATGAAGGTGTATATCACATGATTAAATATATTAAAGTCAGGTCAAAGTCTAAAACTGAGGGGAAGGTAAAGGCAACGAAAGCCAAAATTGCAGAAATCTATTTCCGTGAAAGTGAATTGGATTCTATTGATTTTTTAAAGGAGGGATTAGCTTTAATTGATAAAGATGTGATTATTGATATGATTAATGATTTAAAAAACACTGCTACCAGTTAGGTATGGAGATAGGCAAGATGATAATTTCACCGGAAGAAGTAAAACGACTTCGTTTAAAAGCAGGATTAACGCAAAAAGAAATGGCTAAATTGGCAGGGATTGGCTTGTCAAGCTGGCAAAAAAAAGAAACGGCAGAAACTTTAAAATCCTACAGCCCCATCTCTGGTGCTGAATATAATCTATTATTGCTGTTTGCTGACGAACACTTTGATTATATTTTGTGCAGGCGCGAGGCGTTGCGCCCGTAGCTCGCTGACGCTCACACGCGCAGTACAGCGCCCCGCCAGCAAGCTGACGGCGTAAACTCGCTCCGCTCGCGCTAACTGCGGCATTCTGCGGCGCAAATCAGCACTGGCGTAGTCGTGCCGTCCGTTTTTTGGCTTTTCAGGGCGGGGAATTGTCACGGCTAAAGCCGTAACGCTTTTTTCGTCCTCGCTTCGCTGCGGGGCTTCCGGCGCGTTGCGCCTCCCATGCCCTGACGGGCATAAAAAACGTGATCCCTATCAGGTAATTAACTGATTTACATTAAAAAAGAGTTGATTATACCTCAATATGAGGTATGGTATTTGTATCGAAAGGGGAAATGCCCCAATCACCAACAGCCCATACAGGGCGGGAGCTAAAAATGAAATCTATCCTAAATCTCTCTTATCCAGCCAAATTTAAATTCTCTTTTACCAAAGCAGAAATCAAAAACGGCAAAGCGTTTATGAATACCTACGGGATTCAGCAGACTTTTACCGTGAAAAGCCACGCTGAGTTAGAAAACTTGATCCATAGCATCGCAGAAAAATGCGTTGTGAATCCTTCCAATGTTGATTTTGAAATCATCGAATAAATAAAAGAGTGGGGGAAACCCCACCCTTTAAAAAAGGGATTAAAACGATGAATAACGATCTATACGAAAGAGAATATGAAATTTACTTCAATTCTTTAAACGAAGGTGACGAGGTTTTAAATTTAGCGGAATTTATCGAATGTATGAAATGTTTTAAGGATGAAGAGGAGGATGATAATTAAGTAGTGAAAGGTGTGATCAGGTTGCTCTAACAACCTGATCACTTATTAACAGATTAACACAGTGAGGCATTAATAATGTCAACGCATCAGATCGTACAGCTTGCTGATTCCCTTGTCAAAGGCTGGGAAACTCGCATACCAGCCATGAAAGGCGAGGAATGGAACCAGTTTCGTTGGTGGTTAAATTATCTGCAAGGTTACGCAATGTTCTAACGTAAATGAAAGGGGCGCGATGCCCCTTTTGAGAGGGTGTTCATTATTCTGTGTGATAAAAATAATTTTTATGTGCTATGATTATGCACATAAACTATGTGTGCGGAGGTGTGGTTATGAGAACGAATGTAGCCGAGAAAAAACGTAGTACAAACGTGTACTTAAATGCTGGATTGCTTGAAGAGGCTAAAGAGCTTGACTTGAACGTATCCGCGATATCTAACCAAGCGTTGGAAGTGGCCGTCAAGGAACGCAAACGTGAACGCTGGATCGCAGAAAACCGGTCTGGCATCGAGGCATTAAACAGCTTTGTAGAAGAGGCTGGTATTTTTTCCGATGATGAAAATTTCGGGGTGATTTAGTGAAACAGTTTGCAGTTTACAAAAACAAATCCCGGAACAAACAGGCGTACCCGTATTTTATTGATGTGCAGGCAGATATGCTTGCACACCTCAATACGCGATTGGTAATGCCTTTAACACAGAAAGCTAACTCTAATTCTCAGGTAAAAGCGTTAACGCCAGTTATCACTATTGAGCAGGTGGATTATGTTATTCTGACCACTATGATAACGACGACAGATGTAAAAAACCTGAAAGATGAAGATGCGATAATAAATGCTTCACATCTACGTGATCAACTAGTTGCTGCAATTGATATGATGATTTTAGGTATTTAAAATAAA
The DNA here is from genome assembly GCF_028599065.1 of Xenorhabdus sp. PR6a. NCBI lineage: Bacteria > Pseudomonadati > Pseudomonadota > Gammaproteobacteria > Enterobacterales > Morganellaceae > Xenorhabdus > Xenorhabdus sp. PR6a. The sequence goes on from NZ_JAQRFJ010000035.1 coordinate 2,295, forward strand.
GAGGAATAATTATATGTACTCAGATGAAAAAATTACTTTAACATTAGAGTTAGACCAGAATATAGCGTGGGCGCTGGCTCAGTTCTGCAAGCGTACAACGCATCAGGATTGTGCGGAACGTTCTACCTCAGAAGATGAAGCCTACCTGATGATGGACGGCGTAAATGCCCTAATGCGTGAACTGGCAGATTCTGGGATTAGCCCCCGATAAAGGCTCATGTCCTGCTTTTGAATATTCGAGAGCAATACTTCGCGGGAAATACCTCAAAGCGTGCGAGTTTTTACGAAATATTGATGAACGTAATACTGCTGCTCAATTGTTATGCCCGTCAGGGCATGGGAGGCGCAACGCGCCGGAAGCCCCGCAGCGAAGCGAGGACGAAAAAAGCGTTACGGCTTTAGCCGTGACAATTCCCCGCCCTGCCAGACCGTTTTTTCTCATGCTACGCATTGCTGACGTTGAACGTTCTCGCTGTCAGATTAAACAGCGTTGACCCGGTTTCAATTGGACAGGGTAAGGCTTTCCAGTCGCATGACTCCAGCAAGGCATTCAGGGCGCTTGTTTCGCCCGTGATTTTTGCCTTTAGGGGCTGAATCTGCCAGCCATTTTCATCAAATGCCGCGTCCAGTGATGTACGGGAAATACAAATAGAATTGATGCCGTTCGTCATGGTAACTGCATGGCGGCCTGTCCACTCTTTCTCTATCAGAACGTGGTATAACCAGTGATGCTCTTTTGCAGTCTCCAGAGCATAGGTCAGCCTGAACAAGTCACTTTGCTCCTTTAATACACCGGAACATGATCGCCAGAGATAATCAATTTTTTGACGCATTTTTGCCCGCGTTCCCAGCGTTCTTCCCTGCTTTAAAAGCCAGCCAATATCCGGCGCAACTTCACGCGGGAAGCGGTGCTGTTTTAATGCCGTGGAAAGCCAGCGAATCAGAAAAAGATTTTCCTGCGATTCTGATTGAGCCTGTCCGTCGCTCTTTGCCAATTGCAGGGCAATCAGGGCACACCATGCCAGATGTCCCGTCTTTTGGGTTAGTGTTGTGCTATCCGTCATGTTCAGTAAGTCGATGTCCAGTCCTGTCCCTTTTCCCAGCGTGATTGCCAGTGTGAAAGATAAGTTTTCGCCACTTCAGGATTGTTACGAATGACAATCACATTTTCAGAATTGGATCTATCTGCTGCACGCGTGTAGTTAAAACTTCCGGTTTCGGTTGTCCGTTCGTCGGCCACGATTATTTTATCATGAGTGATTTTGTATGCGCTAATGATGCGGGTTGGAATACCTGCATTCACTAAAAGATTGAGCGCGGCCTGACTGGTGTTGTTGCGGTTTGCTTTCTCGTCAACAATTACCCGGACATCAACACCGCGCTTTTTGGCATCAATCAGACTTTTAACCACATCCGGCGAAGTGAAAACATAGCCTATCAATCGCAAGCTGCGTTGAGAATCGTCGATGGTTTTAAGTACAAGTGTTAATGCTGAACCTTCCGGTGAAAACCCTATATCAATATCGCTACTGGCAACGCTAACAAGCGGTAAAGTAAGTACGATACCTGCCAACAGACCAAAAATTTTCTTCATAGTACTTTCCGTTTTTGATGCCCTGAAAGGGCATGGGAGGCGGCACGCGAATGCTAAATATATCTCCGGTTTTATCCGCCGATACAAAAGGCGAGCTTGCATAAACCCGCTACCCCCACCTTCCTGCCAGACGGGTTTTTGTTCTCCGATCATCACTGCGATACTGAGGGCTGATGGTCGAAGACGAAAGAACCCTACAGCTATCAGGTTTCAGTATTACCGGGTTGTGAGGTATTTTCCGGTTTGACCGATGTTTTTTCCTTAGCGTCAGAACTTGATTTGTTACTCACTGTTCGTTTTCGTTCGGTAATAGATTTTATGTCCGCTAAAGTCACGTCTGTAAATCCGCTGGACGTAATAACTTCATGGATCTCATTTACGGAATAGCCCTTGTCTTTACTGAGTGAAAGAATGACTTTGCTTACTTTTGCCAGTACATCATTTTTAAGCAACCGTGTGGGCGTCAGGTCAGGTAGTTCCTGCATGATGTTCGTAAGGCTTTCAACGTCTGATTCGGTGTAAAACTTTGGTTTACGCTTAGCCATATCAGTCTCCTTTACGTGAAAAATTTCAGTTTGCTAAAGATTAGCAAATGTTGAAGTAAAACGCACCTGTGCTAGACTAAATCAAGATCAAAGGCAGGACAGGATGTGCATTGTCATTACCGCCACGGCGATAATGACAATGCGATGAAGTCAGGGCTGCGCCCCGACACCCCGATAAAGGAGAGATATTGTGAGTAAGAGCAGCAGTCGTAAGCTCAACAGTAACATTCAGATTCGAACAGATGCTTCAACAAAAGAAGCTCTACAAGAGAAAGCCAAAAATGCGGGTTTGTCTTTGAGTCAGTATCTGATCAGGGCAGGGCTTGGCCGTCGCATGGTCAATAAAAGCGATACCCAGATGCTGGCAATGCTCAACAAGTTAGGGGCAATGCAAAAGCATTTGTTTGTTGAAGGTAAGCGCACTGGTGACAAGGAATATTCAGAAGTGTTATCTGCAATCAGAGCCGCAGCGTTACGCCTTGCCCGTGATGATGGTAATGATGAGGAACCCTTAGCGTGATCCCCAAAATTATTCCCCGGCCTAAAAAGGGAACTGGGTTTAGTGGTCTGGTTTCTTACATCGCCCAGAAGTCGCCTGTTCAATGGGATAAGCCTATTGAACAGGCGACTGCATCCGAAGGATTTGAAGCGTTAACCGAGTATCTTAAACGGCATGAAGATACGATTAGCCCGGCCTATGTTGACGAATTCGACCATACGCGCGTGGACATTAACGGTATCAGTATTCTGCACAATTGTTTGTCCGTCGAAACAGCAGCGCGTGAGATGGAAGCGACAGGTAACGTGAACGTGGCCTGTAAAGATCCGGTGTTCCATTACGTTCTGTCATGGCAGGAGAATGAGACTCCCAGCGATGCTCAGGTATTCGATAGCGTGCGGTTTACGTTACAGTCAATGGGGTTGCAGGAGCACCAGTTCGTCGCCGCTATTCATCGTGACACTGACAACCTGCATGTGCATGTTGCAGTAAACCGGGTACACCCCGTCACGTTCCGCGCTAACCATCTTTCCTACTCCATCGATACACTGCACAAAGCAAGTAGGTTACTCGAAATAAAGCACGGATTTAATCATGATAATGGTCTGTATTCGATTAGCGATAATGGCTATGTGACGAGACAAAAAAATCATCACAAGAATGGTCTTTCCTCGGATGCTGCGCATAAAGTCGCTCTGATGGAGAACAAATCCGGTCGTCCTTCGCTTTATCATTATCTGCTACAGACTCAGCATGAAAGCCGTACTGTTGCCGACGAGCTTAAAAACGAAATGCAATTCAGGACAGCAAACTGGCGTGATATTCATGCGTTGTTTGCACGAGCCGGGTTGTCGGTATCAGAGAGTCCACATGCGGGCGGTTTGCTGATCTCACATGGAACCGGCGACGAGCGTGTTTCTGTTTGCTGGCGAAAAATATTTCCTGAATACCGTTTCCGGCACGATGCACTGATCGCAAGAATTGGCACGTTTCAACCGGGGGAAGTCGAGCCGTATTCTGTCCCTGAAATTGGTATGGGGTATAGTGCTTCTCTGAGTCTTCGAGACATTAATATTCGTGACACACAGCGCAATGAACGCGCTCTTGCCCGGATGGATCTAAAAGGTCGATACAAAGCCTACACGATGTCTCTGCCTGTATATCGGCCAGACCGTTTACTGCTCAGCCAACAGTACCGGCAGGTTAACGCGCATCTTCAAATGGTCAAAGCCTCTATCCGGGATAGCGAACGCGATCCACAGATACGTCGCATTTTATTTAATGCGGCGGAATTCGATAAGCGAAAAGCCATTGCTTATATCAAAGCGACAGAACGTGAGGCTCAGGCATCCTTTAAACAGTCTCACCCGCGCCTTAATTACAAAGATTGGGTAGCTCAACAGGCACTTTCTGGAGATAAAGCGGCGTTATCTCAACTCAGGTCATGGGCGTACCGAGAAACGCGCAATAAGAAGTATCAACAAGCTATTCAGGAGCGGGTTGGAGCCGACAATATCAAGGACTTCATTGCTTCCAATCGTGATGATGTTCCGGTTACCCAAACCAAAAGTTTTACTCCGTCACTGCTGAGGGATGGAACGGTTATTTATCGGGATAAGACGACCCAAAATGTTGCGGTTGTTGACCGTGGTCGGTCAGTTTTTGTTGGGGTTAACAGTCGGGATAACGAGCATCACCAGAAAGCCGCAACCACGTTGGTGCTGAGTGGTGAACCCAGCGAGGCTGGAGTGTACGGTAGCAATGAGTTTAAGCAAAAAGGTGTGACTGTATTGAACGACTATATACGTTCATATCCGGCTTATAACTCTATCAAAATTAAGAATATTGAAGACGTAAATCAACAGGCTCATAAAAATGCGCAAAAACTGCGCGACGCTCAAAAGTTGCGCGATGAACAGGAACGTGTAAAAATGCAGAATAAGAAAAGTAATAATGATTTCACTCCTTAAAAACAGGTGGGTGTATGAAAAGGAAAATGCGTTTTGCCGGTATTCTGCTCATTACTGGCACCATAACGGGTTGTTCGACCACTTCAAAACAGCAGGAAGTTGACGCAACACAACTGGTCAACGAGCAAATACGACAGCAGGCAATCAAAATCAAACTGGCGCAGGATGAACTCTATCAGGCAGGGGCAATTAACCGTACCACGTTTAATGTTCCCACTGTGATTTACACGGACAGCCAAAACCTGCGAATCGACTGGCAGGGCGATGCAAAAGAGTTACTCCGTCAGCTTGCAAAACAACGACACCTCACCTTTGAATCGCGCGGGCTTGCATTGCCTTTACCGCTGAACATCAATGTTGGCAACGCTCCTTACTACAGTGTGATTGGACTTATCCAGCAGCAGATTGACTATCGCGGCACGATTGAGGAACGTAACGGTAAACTGATCCTTAATTATGCTTCCCCGAAAAAAGATAAACGGCTGTTACGGGGGTATTGATGAAACCGATTTCGATATTTACGTTATTGATGTGTTCACTTCCTTGTGTATCGGCACTGAGTGCAGAACAGCTAAAAACTGACGAAAACATTGCCCCTCCTAAGCCGATGAACTACTACCTGAAACCCGACAGCAGGGCAGGCGATGAACTCGCTAATAACATGCTGTCCGAAATAGCCGAAACGTTGGGGTTCAGGGGCGGAAAAGCAGAACGCGCCGCCGAACTGATGGCCGCACTGGATAAACAGAAAACTAACCTTGATTACATGTACCGTTTTGAACCACTGGTTGCGAAAGGCAGCTATGTTCCCCCGGTTGTGGTCGAGGCCAAAGACGTTGCGCATATCACAGATAATCAAATTCGCACCGGCAACCGCGTATACGAAATTCTTTCACCAGCCCGATTTGTCAGTAATCCCCCAACGTGGAAGACCTATCTGAAAACCGGTCTGTATGCCACGCCAATCGACATGCCGGAAGCTGAAACGCTGCCTAAAAACAGCAAAGAAAAGGCTATCTGGGAACGCAGCATCAAAATTGGCTGGAGTAAGGGACGTGAAAAAGCCGATCAGATACTGGAAGCCAATTTTAACCGTCTTACCCGTGATTATAACGGCATGTTGCGTTATTCGACTCTGTTGCAGAGCGGCATGATCAAGCAACCGATAATCTCGCGTAAGGCGCTTACTGTGACGGGAGACAGCCGCACTATGACCCTAGGCGATGAAGTTAAACGTATCGAGCAGCCTGCGCGACTCGATATTAAGAAAGAGAACTGGAAGCCAACAATACGGTGATGGCGATGGAACAGGCAGACGATTTCATTTTCGACTTTGGCGGCTACCCGGATGCGCGGTCGATGAAACGCTTTTTTGTGCACTGCGCCCAGAATGAGGTTTCCGATATTACCATACAGGGTAATGCCCGTATCTGGGTGGAGCGGCACGGTCACCAGTTGCCCGCAACGAAATTTCGCGTCGAGCAATCCCGACTGGAAGAAATCGTTAACGGGATATTCGGAGCGACGGTGCGCTCGTCGCTTAATCAGGGTGAAATCGTCAATCTGGCGTGGGAACTGGTGGGCGATGAAAAGGCTACATTAGGACTGCGAAAAGGCAGTAAGGCACGTTTTCGCGTCAACTTCACGCAGGCAACGGTCGCCGGTCGCGCCGGTCAGTTTTCTGTGACGTTACGTGTGCTGAACAACAAAATTATCCCGCTTGAAACGATGGGGTTTGAGCGCGAATTATTTGAAGCGCTTTTTCCCGGTTCAGGCATCGTGTTTATCGGCGGCGAAACCGGCTCCGGTAAAAGCATGATGATGGCCGCTATTTTCCAGTATCTGGGGCGGCACTATCCCAACCGTAAAATCATTACCTTTGAATGGCCGGTCGAATACCTTCTCGGCGTTGATGATGAATTATGGATTGCGCCGGAACCAGCACAATCCGAGGTTGGCACGGATGTAGCCTCCTTTGATATTGGTATTTCGGAATCAGCACTGCGACGTTCGCCGAAAGTGATCGGCGTCGGGGAAACGCTGAATATTAAAGTCGCACAAGGGGCATCAGCCGCAGCGCTATCAGGCCATGCGGTGTATACCACGATGCACAACGATACTTGCGGGCAAGTGTTCCCTCGTTTCATCGAAATGTTTTCAACGGAAAGTCGGGAAAGTGCCGCGCATACCCTGCTCCAGACTATCAGAGTGTCCATTGTGCAACGCCTGTTGCGTAGTACGGACGGCAGACGCATTGCGGTACGGGAATTCATGATTTTTGATGAAGAACTCAAAGCCGAATTGTCTGAACTTCCGTACCAGCAGTGGGGGGCATTTGTGGATAACAGACTCAAAACACAGGGCACCACACTGGTGCAAAAAGCCTACCAGTTGTATCAGGAAGGGAAAGTGTTCAGAGAGGACGTTATCGAAGTGATCACCATTTCGAACTTCAACAAACTGGAGAAAGGCCACTATGGAGACTAACCGCTGGAGAAATGCCGGTAAGCCGATACGCATAGGGAAAATTCATGTCGGCTGGTATGCACTGATTTTAATCTGGTTTGTACATATGTCATGGGTGACGTTCGTCGGGATTGTCTGTGCGCTGGCGTTGCTGGGCTATCTGGGCTGGAAGAACAAGCCTCCGAGCCTGTTGCTCAGATCGTGGCGTGCAAAACTGAAAGGCGACCATCTTACCGGCAGGCCGTGGTGGTACAGACGAAACTAGCATTGCGAGGTGAAAAATGAGCACAGACGTATTCGCGCAGCAGATCGACGATCTGGTTAACGCACCAGAAACAAACCACGGTACGCACCTGATGGTGAAAGACGTGCTGATTGAGTATGTGGCACAACTGGACGCTGATTTGTACTGGTCGCGTGAACGTACAGACCCGAATACTTACCCGGAGCGAAAGGCAACGCTTGACCGTCAGATTGCTAATCTGACAACGCTTCGGAATTACCTGTATGACACTGTGGCTGAATTTATTGATGCCGGGCGTGTGATAAATATCTGTGACGCTATACGCGCGGAGACGTTGCCGGTCAGCGCAGAAAATTAAACACGAGGAACCGCAGAATGGATGAATTCAGTTTTTCCGATAGTGTCGTGGATAATATCGCCCGGCATTTCGTTGAGCAGAAAGGGGCTGGACTTTCTGCCAGCGATGCGCCGGAGGCAACTGTGCTGGGGGGATTGCCGGGGGCGGGAAAATCGACGCTGCTTAATGTGTTTCGTGAGGAGCATAATGGTAATGTGCTTGTCGTCAACGCAGATGAATTTCGCCGTTTCCATCCACAGTTTAATGAAATTATCGATAAATACGGTGAGAACTACCCGACTCATACGGCGGCGTTTTCCGGTGCTGTGGCTGAAAGGGTGATTGCGCTGGGGGCAGAGAAGCGGCTGAATCTGGCTGTTGAGGGGACATTCAGAACCGCACAGACACCGATCAGCACCTTGCAATTGCTCAAAGAAAACGGGTACACCACACAGGTGTATATCAAAGCGGAGAGCGCTGAGGTGGCGTGGAACAACACGCTGGTGCGGGCGGAGACGGAACGGGCGATGAACGGAATTGGCCGCACTGTCAGCCGGGCACATTTTGACACGGTAGTGGCGCAGATGCCTGACAACGTGGACACCGTATATCGCAGCGGACTGGCCGACAGCATGAGGGTGTTCACCGTCAGCGAAACGATTTTCGATTCGACCGTGCCTGAGAATGATCCTGAAAAGCTGTCTTCTCTGATTTCCGCCATCCAGAATGCCCCAGCCCCGGAACAATCTGCACCTGTGCAGCCGCGCCCGGTATCAGAGGATAATGCAGTCTCGATCCCGCAGGCGGAGAAAAATGGTTTTTCCTTCCCTTCCTCCGAATACAGCGACGTAGCGCCAGAAGAACGGCTTGATCTCGCCGCACTCATGACCCAGCTAACCCATGAGCGGCACGGTAATGCAGTACGGTATCTGCTGGCCGGGGTGCCTGCCTTTGAAGATCACCGCAGCGGCATCTATATGGCAAGCGAAGACGCTGCCATGTCAAAAGAAATGGTGCTGGTTGCGCTGCAAACCGCCGCCGTCAACTACGGCGGTTGCTTCACTGTGACTGGTTCAGAGGACTTTAAACAGCGAGTTTACGGTCTGATAGCCGAGTATAACCTCAAGGTGTCACTGAATGACCCGGCGCAACGGGAAGCCCTTAGCGCAGTTCAGCAAGCGCATCTGGCGCAGGAACAGGCTCACTCCCCATCCGCAGAGCCTCTTTCTGCTAACGACCATGATGCTTCGCCGCAAACGGCACAGCCTGTAGCCCCGGATGCACCGGTTGCGCAAAACGGCGTAGAACCCGCAGCAGAAGCGATCAGCGCCGAAGAACGCAAGCCGGTACTGCGTGGTGAACTGCTTGACTTTGGCCGGGCGAAATATGAGCACAAGGATGATGAAAAGATGTCATATTTCATCAAGTTGCGTAATGAGCACGGCGAAAAAGAGCATTGGGGGGTGGACTTTCAGCGGGCGCTCAAGGACGCCGGGGTGAAACGGGGCGACATCATCACAGCGGCATTCGTTGGTAATAAGGATGTTGAGGTAAACGCCCCGGTTCGGGATGAAAACGGTAAAATTGTGCGGTATGAAAAAATTATCACGCAGCGCAATGAATGGAAGGTGGCGGCGGAATATCCCAAGCCTACCACGGAAAATCCGACTGCCGCCCGCCCGGACACCTTTACCGCCTATGATGCGTTGACGTACAGGCAGTTGCGTGATGTTGTGCAGGCGATGGTGCTGGAACGGGAACCGACAGCGCGGTTTTCCCCACACAACCCGGCAGGCGAAACCCTGTGGTTTTTTGCCAATGGCAAGCCCGTCCCTGAGTCTGTAGAAAAACCCGCTATTGCGGTATTCAGCGACCAGAACAGGTTATCGGGGGAGGTGGTGTTTGTGCAGGACAGTCAGAACCCCAGCGCGGCCTGTGATGCGCTATTTGTCGCGTCGCGTGATGGGTACATGCAAGGCGTGATCCGCGATCCACAGACTAACACTTACGACCATGTGATAGCGCGGCAGGTCACACAGGAAAAAGACGGGCAGACAAAAAGTTATTTTACGCTGTCCAGCGTACAAGAGAATGGGCTAAAAATGCTGGGGTATGGTCATGTTTCACCGGATGGCGAAACGCTGGTATACAAACTCCAGCGCAGTGAACAGTTGCAGCCACTTACGATTGCCAATAAAGACATTAAGGCGATGCCGGGTTTTGCTGAACTATTCAAAAATGCACCGAAAGCGCATAAGCCGCTTCCCAACCAACCAGAGCAGGTAAAAAGACATGAACAAAACGCCACGGCACAACCGATGCCAAGTCCTAAAATGTAGTCTGGTTGCAGGTGTTTTGCTCTTACCTGCATTTAGTGTTTTAGCCGATCAGAATTGTGCTGCCGGAACAGCCGCACAGAAGGCCGCAGAAGCGGCTCTGAATGCAGAAATTGAGCAAATCAACAAGGAGGCGGAAGACAGTTTCGTCTCCAGTGATGCGATTGGTAAATGCCTCGGTTCACTGTCTACCAGTATTACACTTCCTTCATTTCCGGGGATTGGCGATGTGCTCGACCGCATTAAACAGGAAGTCTGTCAGGCGGCACGTCAAAAAATCACGGAAAAAATCAGCAGTAAAATCTCCACGCAGATTGATCCTTGGGGGGAGCTTTCCCGCAAGGATCTGCCTCAAAATGTGCAACAGTATCTGCCCGACTCGTCGGGTAAGAACGTCCAAATCAATGCCGGAGCAGACGGTGTTAACTCGAATGCTGGCAGCACAAAGGAAAACTCCGCATTCCCGTTCCATCTGTAAAAATGGATTAATGATGTGTAATAATACACATTAATAAAACCCGCCGTAACTGGCGGGTTTTTTTGTCATTCCTCGTCTTTGACCCGGTATTGTTCCAGTTCTTCGTCGCTCATATCCATGAAGAACACTGGCCGTCTTCCCGTCCCCGTCCATGAGTACGTAACTTGCTTACCGTTGGGTTTGATTTCATCATGACGATATTTAACCGGCAGCCGCGATTTGCGGCGGCGCTGTGTTGTGTCCTTTCGGGCAAGCGCCAGCCCGCTTTTTTTGGTCAGTTCTGTGAACAAATCTTCAAGGTCTGTTTTTGATAGTGTGCTGTTACTCAGGATTGACTTAGCTTCATTTAATATTTCTGATTTTGCGTTTTGCGCATCAGTCTTTTCTTTGATTAAATCATCGACAACCTCAGTGAATTTGCGTAAAATATACTCTAGATCTGCTATGCTTTGCTCACTTATGTAACTTTTTAATTTTCCCTTGTGACGCAAAACAGAAAGGAAATCTGACGTGCTGAACTCTGCCATTGTTTACTCCAGAAACGGGAATGAGTTATGAACAAAAAAGACAACCCTCTTACCAGTGCCCTGCTGGAAGCAAATAGCCGTAATATCCGGGATGTTCTTTCTCGCTACGGACTGAAAGCCAATCTTTGTCTGGGCGCTGCATTGTGCGTATCTCTTGTACTGAATACAACGATGTTTGCCTATATAATTAACACACCTAACAAATATTTTGCCACCAAAAACGGCTTCGTATTGCCGGTGGTTCCCTCCAATGTACCGGGTTATACCGACACCGATGTGATGGAATTTGCTTCGGCTGTCATGAACCGGGCACTGCAACTTGATTTTGTCCATTATGAACAAACGATTTCATCCCAGAAACAATATTTCACCACAACCGGATATGACAGTTTTTACCGGGCGCTGGAGAGCAGCGGCCAGAAAGAAAACATCGTAAAAGGTAAGCTTAACATCAGAACGTCAATATCGCCGGGTTCTCTGGTCACGGAAGGGTTACTGAACGACCAGAAAACCTATGCGTGGCAATTTAAATATCCGGTGAATATGCAGCGCGTTGGTCATTTTGACACCTACAAGGAAGAACGCTATGACCTGTTTGTGCAGGTTATCCGCGTCAGTACGGACAGCAACCCTAACGGCATCGCAATCGCGGCTGTTGTGCTCAAACCTGCGGAGGCGTAAAAATGCGTAACAGAAAAAACGTACTGGTACTGGCGCTTCTGAGCGGTCTGGGTATTTCGACGGCCAGTGCCGAACAACCGGACTCGCTGAAAGGGGTGAAAAGCGCTGTCAGTATGCAGCAATCGACACCACAGCAGACGCCGCCCTCTGACGCTGTTGCTCCAAATGACACTCCCGAAAACCGACCCGCGCCGACCACGGCGTTACCCCCCGCACCGACACCCACACCCCCCCCGACCGTCAGCATGAAACCGGAAGAAATGGAGCCGTTACCGCCGCCGCTGGCTGAACTGGCGGAGCCAGTAACCCCCGGACAGGTACAAACGCTCAAGAAAAAAGTTGATGGTCTGAGCAGGGCGACCCGCAGCCCGCTGGTCACGCCGGTGCCGCGCATCAGCAGCCAGACGGTCAGTCTGTCAGCCGGTGCCGCCATTCCGCAGGTGCGTGTTTTTCCTAATGTGACGACGACTGTCACCTTTTCAGATATTACTGGTGCGCCGTGGGCGCTGGCGGCAGAGCCAGCGAATTCCAACGATAAGCAGATGAACGTCCGCTATGTGGACGGTGCGCCGGTGGTGTATATCCAGCCGATAGTTGATTACGTGGCGGGCAATGTGACGGTGTTCCTTAAAGGACTCCCGACGCCAATTATCATCAATGTGACCTCACAAAGTCCCGCCGATACCCGCAGTACGGTGCAGGTCGATTACCGGCTTGACTTGCGCATCCCGAAACGCAGCCCGGACACGCCGGTGCGCCGCGCCGTCGCCAGCGATAAGATTGGGCTGTACGACAAGGATTTGCAGGCGTTTCTGGACGGCGTGCCGCCAGAAGAAGCTACGGTGGTCAAGCTCCGAAACGCTCCTCCTGCCATGCGGGCATGGATGATGGGCGACGAACTGGTGTTAAGAACCGATCTGGAATTGCGCGACGAATTCACGCGGACGCTTTCGGCCATTGACGGCACGCACGTTTATGTGTTGCCCGTTACGCCAGAACTGACTCTTTCAGAAATGGGTAAATCCCGCAGCGTATACGTCAACCTCAACTGACAGGGGCAGCATCATGGCAAGTGAAAAAAGTGGCGACATCAAAAAGCTGGGGCTGATCGGGGGCGGTGTATTGGCTGCTGTACTGGTTGCAGTCTATTTCATGACCTCTCGCAGCGAATCCCTGTCCACTGATAGCTCGGCGGTGACGGCGCGGAACGTATCGGGTGAGAAGCCCACGGATGTCCTCGACCCTGACTACCGCAAACTGACTGAACTCTACAACCAACAGCAGGGCGACCGGGCGCTGAATAACGGCACCAGTTTTGTCGGCATGGGCGTGAATAACGAGAAAGTGCCACAGCCGGGAAATACAGGCCAGCATTTTAGTTGGGAGGGGGAAAAAGAACCCGCGAAAACCAACAATAATGCACAAGCCAATACCGGTGAGTCCGAACAGGAAAAACGGCGAAATGACCGGCTGGCTAAGCTGCTGGAAAAAATAGAAGACGCCAGAACACCCGCTCAAGAAATAAAAACCGGCACCGCCCTGTTTTCGTCCACTGAAAAGGACGGGAACAAACAAAATCAGTGGGTAGCCAGTATTTTTAAATCCGACGATGCCAGCGGCCAGAACAAAGCAGACAAAAACGCGACAACCCCGGCTGTAACCCTCATCAAAGCATTGTCCGCTTTTCCCGCTGTGGTGGACTCGGCCACTAATTCAGACAGCCGCAGCATGAAGCTGCTGGCGCATATCGCTTCGGGTAAATATCAGGGCGCAAGGCTGTTTTCCGCTGACATGTCCTTACAGGGCGACGGTGTGGAAGTTAAGTTTACGTCAATGGAGTGGAACGGAGAAACCTATAACGTGGAAGCCTACGCCGTGAATGCGGAAACGCGGGAATTTGCTATTGCCAGCGAAGTGAATAACCGCTGGTTTACGCGCATCCTGTTACCGGCTATTGCCAGCGGGATAGGGCAGACCGGCCAACTGTACCGGGACGCGAATTCGCAGATGATCCTGACCCCCGGAGGCAATGAATACCGCACCACTGGCGACCCCAGCGGGAAAGCGATTACCGGCACTATTGCGGGCGGTATTGCGGAACAGGCGGGCAAAGTGATGGCGGAAGATGCCAGCAAACTGCCGGTGAAACAGGTCACAGTCAACAAAGGAAAAGTGATAGGTATTCAGTTTATTAAAGCCGTCACCGATGCCGATAAAGTCACCCGTTAAGCGAGGAAAATACATGGCGAGCAAAATCTTATCAGGCGGTGAAGATGAAGGTATCACCGACTCTGTAGTTGTGAATACAAATGGCGAAGCCGATGCACCCTCCCGGCAGGCAGCGGAAAGTCACAAGCCCACGCAGGAAAGTAAGCCGCAGCCGTCAGCAGGGGTAATCAAAAACAATAAAACGGGCATGAGTGGCCTGCTGGCCGATAAAGGTCGTCTTGCCACCTATGGCGTGCTCGGTATTGTGGTGGCCGCGTTTCTTTTCTATCTGCTGAGTGATGATGCGCCTCAACAGCCTAAAAACGCGGGCGGTTTCGCCTCCGGCTCACGCAGCGCTCCCCCTCCTGCATCTTCTGCTGCGATTTCATCGGACGCAGTTAATCAGCTTTCCAGCGTGCTGCTCCAGCAACGCAATCAGATTGAAACGCTCACCCAGCAGGTTCAGCAGGTTGGAAATATGGTCGCTCAGCAGCAGGGGCAGATCAGCCAGCTAGAACAGCGGCTTGCATTGTCTTCCGTTGCCGGAACAACGGCACCTGTTGCCCCGGAACAGCGTCGTGGGTATTTGAACAGCACGCTGATTTCTAATATGAAAATCAACGATATTCAGCCCGATCTGGTCTGGGTTCGCTACGGGGGTAAGGTTTACGCCTTGCAGGTGGGGGATTCTCTGGGAGGGACGAAGGTTGTGCAAATTGATTTGCACAACCGCGTCGTTGTTACCACCAATGGCCTGATACGGTGAGATTATGGATTTAGAGAAGGTTCTCGCCGCCCTTGCTGATGGCATGAAGCCGATGATGTATTTCATCTTCGCTATCGCAGGGCTGGTCGGTGTGGTAAAGGTCGGCGAAGTGCTGTTACAGGTCAAGAATCAGGCCAAGCATGGACGCAGCCCGAACTTTACCAGTTCGGTCGTGGCAATAGTCTTTTGCGTGTTCATCATTGCGCTGCCGAATTTTCTCAATATCAGCGGGGCTACGCTTGGTTATGGCTCAATGACCTACGGCGTCACGCAGGTGGCATCGGAAGGTGTCTGGGGTATGGGCGCGAAGACTATCAACAATATCATCGCGCTGGTGCGGGTTCTTGGGGTTTACTTCGTCTACAGCGGGTTGGCGAAAATTGCCAACTCGAATCTGGATGGCCATACCAAAATATCGAGTGTGGAAATGCGTGGCAGTGGCATTGTCAGCGTGATTTGTGGTGTGCTGATGGCCTTCCTGCCGGAGGTGCTGGAAGGTGGACAGCAAACGTTGGGTTTAATCTGGTAAACAAGGAAAAGGCAATATGATGATGAATACATTATACAAAATGAAAATCTGGGCGGACAACGCGAAATACCGTTGTCTGGCGGCCATGATGCTTATGCTGGGGCACCTGCCGGGTGCGCACGCAGCGGGCTGGTTCGACACCATCAATGAAATTGGACAGGGGATGCAGGCGGCAAGAAAGCCCGCGATGCTCATTTTCGGCACGCTGGGCGTTGTTGCGGCGGGGATGGGACTTATCATCATCAAAAACGTTAATGATCCGAAAAAGCAGCAGCAGAATCACGGTCGCGGCGTGGGTTCCGGCGTGATTTACATCTGCGTTGGCGTAGCGCTGATTGCTCTGGCCGTCATCATCAAACGTACTGGTGACACCGCGAATATTCAGACCGAAATCTGATACATCCGCAACCCTGTCCGTGCTACCCCAGACGGACAGGGGACAGGGGGGAATATGGAAAAAAACAAATGTTGTCATACCTGCCGGATTGTCACCGACAAACTGTATCGCTTTCAGGAAGATGATCAGCCTGAGCGGGTTTACTGTCTTCTGTGCTTTGAGCAACAAACCGACGAACTCGCCACCGACAGCACAGTCGGCTATTACGGCGTAAAACGGCATCCCCGCGCCAGTTTTGCTTTGTTAAAGCGGGCGATGATCCATGCACTTAGCAGCCCGGATGAAGTGCAACAGAACAAAGCAAAACTGGTGCTCAGGAAGTTGTCCGAATCGGCAGAACTGATAGCAGACACTTACGGTAGCAATCGCAGTGATGATTTGCGTGACGTGCTGGCACGACACGGACGCCTGATCCTGTTGGACAGTGAAAAGGATATTCAGCAGGAAATTATCGCTGAAAAAGACAATTTTCCCGATGCCTCGCAGTGGGCGGAAATTTATTCACGGAGAGTGAAAAAATGACGAGCATGATTGAAAATCTGCTGGTGAAATTATCAAAATCAGTGACGGGTGGCAACCTGCTGGGGTATTCCGATCTGGTGACAGTCGTTGGACTCACTGACGAAGACCGGGAGAAACACCCGGAGATCACCCACCCGTACATTATGGTGACGGAGAACAGCGATTACCTGTCCATTATCGAAGTGTCGGGCATCAAGTCTGCATTCAGTGAAAAAGGCTTTGTTGAATATATCGAAAACCTCACGCTGTTATTGACCAATCTGGTGTCCGATCCGGGGCAGAAAATCAGCTACATTTTCGAGCGTGACAGAGGGCGCAACGCTGCTGAACTGCACGAACTTTATAAGCCGCATGTCAATGCCATGCGCCGCCTCAATATTCACCTTGACGATATGCTGGAGAACGAGGCGGGTAAATTTGTCATGCACTACGCCTGTGAAAAAGCCTATATCGTGCTGTATTCCGCCGCCTGCCTGCTGGACAGTGCCGAAATCAAAGAGGAAACAGAAAAAAACAATACCGCAATGTCCGGCATGGAGCGCGTAGACCGGGGGCAAAACCCCTTACAACTGACGCTGGAAGGATTGCAACTGGCACATTATGCCGCCCTGAGAAAAATGCTGGAAGCGTTTAAGGGGCGTGAGAACGGTCTGATTGTCGATATTCTGGATGTGAAGAAAGCCGGGAATATCATGAAAACGATGCTGTGGCGAACCAGTACCCCGAAAAAATGGGAGCCGCGAACGGTCTATGACAAGGGATGGTTGTATGAACGGAACAGCGTCAATGAGGTTGACAATATTCTTCCATCACGCCTGAGTGCTCAGTTTTTATCTGGTGAAATACATAAAATCATCGACCGAAAGCATGAAATCGTGGAATGTGACGGGAAGTATTATATCAGCATGTTCATTGACGAAATGCCGTTATATAAAAAGAAGTTTCAGGAGTTATTTAAAGCCATTGATATTAAAATACCCTACCGAATTAAATACGATATTATCAGTGGTGGGAAATTCAAAATTGCATCAAAACGAGTTGCCTTGTCGATACTCCGCGCTATTCCTGCGGTGAGTAAAATTGCCCGCGATATGGATTATGTAAACAACAAGGACGAAACCGATAAATCCGTGCTGTTTTCAATCAACGTTACAACGTGGGGGAACAGCGAGACAGAGGTGAAACGCAACGCCGCGCTGATAGCTAAAGCTGTTGGCGGCTGGGGCGTTACCGAAGTGTCAGCCAGCTACGGCGACCCGGTAATGCCGCTCGTCGGCAGCGTACCGGGGCTGTCGATACGAACCAACGGTGAACTGGCGCTTGCGCCGTTCAGTGAGGTGGCGGAAATGCTGCCGCTTGAGCGCCCGGCCAGCCTGTGGCAAAACGATGGTCTGACCTTTTTCCTTACCGAAGACGACAAGCTCTATCCCTACCGCATCGCCAGCAGTCTTCAACTGAAATGGACAGACATGATAACCGGGACGCCGGGCAGCGGGAAAAGTATGCTCGCTAACCGACTGAATTTCTCCGCTATCTTTTCATCGAATAAAGACCTGCCATTTTGTACATGGATTGACAAGGGACTGAGCGCTGAGGGCAATGTGGACTTGATTAAGTTGTCACTGCCCCCGGAAAAACAACATTTGGTGTCGCACATCATTCTGGAAAATAGCGACCGGTTCCGTGTGAATTTCCTCGAAACCCAGCTTGGGAGCCGTTTTCCTACCGTGCTTGAGCGCGGTTTTATCAAAGATATGCTGTGCGCGTTTTGTATCGACCCGACGACCGGTGAACCGCCGAGTGCAGGCACCATTTCTGCTGTGGTGCTGCAACTCATTGACTTTATGTATATCGAGAAAGCTACCAACAAGGCCAACCGTTACGAACCGGCCATCAATGACGAGGTGCGGGAAGCGGTGGCGTCAGCCGGTATACTGATGATTAAGGGGGCGCAGCATTTAAAAGCGATCAGCCTGCGTGAACTGACCCGTTATCTGGTGATGCTGGGCGAATTGAGTCCAGACAGGGAATTGGACTCTGAAAAAAGCTACGGCTGGGATGATGAATCTTTTAATGCTCTGATTGAAAAGCACAAAGAAGAAATTACGCGCTATGTCGGTCAGGAATGGCTTAAAACAGCCTCTTGGTTCGATATTACCGACGCGCTGTTTGCGGCAGGTAATACCCGTGCGGCTGCACTGGCACACCGCTATGCGATGCCCCGACTGGATGATTTTCAGGCACTAATCACAAGCTCTGCTGAACTTAAAAAGGATTACAACAAGGTCAATATTCCGGGCAGCAGTGAAAATGTGCTTAACTATATCGCCCGTAACTTCAAAACCGCCGCTGCCAAATACCCGGTATTCTCTGACTACACCCGTTATGACCTGAACGCCGAAACGCGGATCATCGTCATTGACATGATGAAAGTCACGGGCGAAAAATCGTCCGGTGAAGGACAACTCCAGACCGGTATCATGTATCTGTTTGCACGACACCTTGCTGCGCGGAATTACTACCTGCCGTACTGTGCAGATTCATTCCTTGATGGACTCGACCCGCTGTATCACGCCTACCATAAAGAGCGTATTTCGGCGTTGTCGGAAGAAATCAAACACATCTTCTATGACGAATCGCACAACTTTCAGGATGTGAAATTTATCCAGAGTGCGCTTAATACCGCTGACCTTGAAGATCGTAAGCTCGGCGTGCGCACCATGTTTTCTTCGCAGTACGTTTCCCACATGCCAGAGTCCGTCACCAAGTCGGTCAATACTTTGCTGATGATGCGCCTTGCGCCGAGCGACCGCGAGTATCTCCGTAGCATTGGCATCAACATTTCTGACGATATTCTCGACCGCTTCGACTGGCTCTCGACGCAGGAAACCAGTGACGGAGGGCGCTACTTCCTTGCCATTTTCCGCACCAAGCGCGGTGACATCTGCCACATCCTGAAAAATGTCATGGGGGTACAACAGGTGTGGGCGCTTAACTCGTCCATTCGTGATCGCAAGCTGCGCAAACTGCTGATTGAGGCGCTGGGCGTCGGCAAAACGTTAACGGTACTGGCCGAACGGTTCCCGACCGGCAGCGCAGAGAAAACGCTGAACGCGATGCTGGCGGAAACCGGCAATCGTTTTAAAACCCGCGCCGAACAGGAAGACGCCGGTTTAACGCTGGTCGAAACACTGGCCGCAAAACTTATCAAAGAACATCGACTGGAGGCTGTCTGATGCGACCTATCAGGAAAACCCGATTCGCTCTGCTGATGCTAACCGCAGGCGCTGCATCTTATCCGGCGCTGGGCTATAGCGTGGTGTGTAATGTCACGTCTTCCACGCCGATCTCTATGCAGGTTATGCCACAACTGACGGCAGCGAATACCACGTTGGGGGCTATTCAGACCACGCTGATTAATATCGGCACCGCTATTTCACAGCAGGGCGACCGGTCGGCAGCGCTGATTAACCAGACCGCCGACAATCAACGCCAGTTCGATATTGAGCAGCGCAGGCAGGAACGGATTCGTGAAGCTAAAGCGCGGTATCGTGTCGCCAACGACGTATGCGCTACGGCGGTATCCGGGGGAATGGGAGCGGCCAGCCGTGCCGCAGGCGGGGGTAAGCGCACGCTGGCATCATCAAGCAATAATGCGCAGGTCAGACAAGCCTACGATCTGGCGTTTAAAGATCCGGGCATTGAAGCAACGGCGAGCGCGACAACCCACAAAGCCTACTGTGATACGAATGATAAGCAGGCGTATGGCGGGACAGAATTCTGCCAGACCGTTTCCGATATGCCGCGCGGCGACACCTCGTTGTCGTCCGTGCTGGATGGGGCAGGCAAAGAGGGTAAGAAGCCCACGCTCACGTTCACCGAAGAACAAACTGATGCTGCTTTGCTGTACACCAAAAACACCGCACAGCGCAGTGCCGGGCGGGCACCAAGTCGCGCTGAGGTAAAAAGTGCGTCCGGGCGGCAATATCTGGGCTTGTTCCAGCAATATCAGGCATACATTGATGCGGCGGCGCAGCCGCAGCTTGAGATGATTGCAGCCAGTAAACCTAACGCGGCCACCAAGCAGCCGCTGGACGACGCGCGGAAGGTGCCTAGTATGGCGACGTTCTACGACCAGAACGCCAGCGAAGAAGCAAAGCGTAAGGGGATGATGTCTTTACGTGAATTCGAGCAGTTCGAAGTTTCCCGTCGCTACGCGAATCCGGCCTACCAGACTGATTTGATGATGAAAAACAGTGATGACCTGCTGCGTGAGCAGGTGAATGTGACCAACCTGAATAGCTGGCTGCTGTATGGCCTCAAGCAGCAAGTAGAGAAAAACAATATTCTGCAAGGGCAGATGCTGGCACTTATGGCGCAAAATGAATATGCAGCAAAAATGCAAAGTGTCGTCAGCCAAATGAATCAGTCAGTGGCGAAACAATAAAGGTATTAAATGGCGTAATAGGTTATGATGTAGGCAGGTAATTCAACGAGGAAGTGACGATGAATAAAAACGCAGAGCCGGGAAAAAAGCGCCGTGTCGCGGGCGTCATTTCCTTTATTACCGGCTGGTCACAGGTAAAAAACTACACAAAAACGGTACGCAATACGCTAGGCGCGCGCACGCAGACGCTGAAACAAACGCTTGACGACTTGCGGATGGCTAAGGAAGCGGCCAACAAGAAACTGGATAAAATCGGCAATACACCTTTTGCCGATTTTCGTGCCACCGAACACCAAATCGAGCAGGCACGCGAGACGTTCCTCCGCCAGAAGCGCCTTGCGCTTGCCGGGGTGACGGTATGCGGCAGTGGTGCCATTTTTGCGTTGATACTGACCATCATGGCGCTGTTTACGGGCGAACCGTACTGGATCATTCGTGCAACATCGCTGGTTGTGATATTTGCGTCATTTTTGCTGGTTTGCTTCATGTCCGCTCTGCATATCGAATTCAGTGGCTGGAAACTGGTTAACCGCATCAATACCCATGCAGAGGGGGCAACGTTTGCGGCGTTCCGCGCCGAAAACGGACTGAACAAAACGCTGCGCTTCGGCCAGTGTGGTTTTAAGCGAGGTGAAAAATGATTAGCTTTATAAGAACGCCTGCGCAAATCAGAAAAACCCTTTTACTACAGAAACGCTTTGCACTTGTGGGGGCGACCATTTTTATCTTTTGTTTCGTCCCTAGTCTTTTGATGACGTTAATGGCTCTGATTGTTGGCGAAAGAGAGTGGATAGTGCAGTGGTTGGCTCTGGTTGTGCTGAGCGTACCGTTTCTATTATTCAACAGCATGTTTGCTCTACACGTCGAATTCAAAGGCTGGAAACTGGTCAACGGCATCAGTACCCGCGCCGATGGGGCGACGTTTGCAGCATTCCGCGCCGACAACGGCCTGAAAAAGACGCTGCGCTTTCGTCAGTGTGGCTTTAAGCGAGGTGAAAAATGATGAACTTCATTGTGCGACGTACATTATTACTGTTGCTGACACTCGCGCCGGGACTGGTTTTTGGTGCCGACAGTGTGACGCCGCAGACGCTGTGGGAACGGTCAAAAGAAACGACTGACCTTTCACGCCGGGCGCTCACCCTGATGCTGGGGGATGTGGTGAATCACCCGCTACAGTCCGCCTCGGACGGCGGTTTTCTGGGTCCGGTATTCTTCGTTCTTAATATGACGCTGCTGTGCGTAATGAGCGTCTATCTGGGGTATTCCTTCTTCCGCAAAATCGGACAAGGCGCGACGACCGGCGCGGTGTTACAGGGCAACGCAAACAGTGGGAACAGCATAGTTAAAACGCTGTTCGGCTTATTCATGCTGGTGCCGACTAAATCAGGTTGGGCGCTCTCGCAACTGATATTCCTGTGGATGGCCTCGCTGGGGATTGGCGGCGCGAATCTTATCACCGACAAAATCGCTGACCAGATAGGGAAAGGCGAAGCCCTGTACAGCCAGCCCGCCATTCCTGCCGTGGCGAGCACAGCTAAATCGTTGGTAGAAATGCGGCTGTGTATGCTCGGTATCAATCACGGACTGGCGCAGATGAAAGCAGCCGGAGAAGCCTACGAAAGCCGCGCTGAAATGCACATGGTCACGCCTAAAGACGGTACGGTGGCGATGAAAATCTCCAACGGCACGGCAAGCTGTGGTGAAGTCAGTTACCGTTCGATTGAACTAAAAAGCGGCTTCATGGCGTCCATGCTGCCGGGGAGCGCAGCTTATTTGCAGGCGGTGGACAAAGCGCAGCAACAGGCCACTATTGAACTGGCTAATAATGCGGCTAAGACAGCCGATCACTTTTACGAAGCCTACAACGCGAAGTTAAGTTCCGGGGAAGGTACGCTGCCTGATATTGCTCAGGATATACAGACAGCAGCCGAGCGCTACCAGAAAACTATCGGGCAGGCGCTCAGGGCTAAACCCTCTGGCGGTGAGGCGACTGATGCTGTGGCGAAAAGTATCAAAGAGCAGGGTTGGATGGGGCTGGGAACCTACTACCGCACTCTGTCCACAGCTAACAGCAATCTGGCGGCCGTGGCAAACAATGTGGCTACCGTAACCCCGTCGAACGGTATAGGAGACGTGGGTTCCACGGACTACTACAAGGGATTATATCAGGCTTATCAGGCGCGCTTGCAAAATACCGAATATGTGGCACCGCTCGGTGCACGAGAGGGCAGCAGCGTTGCGGAAATGGATGTTGCCAAATCACAGACGCCGGAAGGGGGGCTTTCCTTGCTGAGTAAAATGTTCGATTTGCAGAATGTTTTTAGCTGGCAAGCAGGTAGCGGAGACGGTGAAACCGATATTCAGAATCCGATAATCCGAGTGAAGGAAATTGGTGACAGGGCGATGATTGTCGGTGAAACCGGCTTTGCAATTTACGTCGCTGCTAAAGGAGCCGCTGCGGCATCGGAAAGTTTTAGTTTGGTAGGGTTAGCGGCTAAAGCTGGCGATTTCTTTACTCAAGGGACAGTATCAGCGATGAAAGCGGCTGTAGAAGCAGTGGCTCCGCTGATTTTAACTCTGTTCATATTAATAATGGTTCTGGGATCAATGATGGGAGTGTTTTTTCCGCTGATACCAGTCATTAACTGGATAATGGCTCTGGTGGAGTGGTTCGTGGTGGTGCTTACCGGCATAGCTGCGTCAACACTGTGGGCGGTGGCGCACGTCAATGTGGCCGATAAAACGGGAGATCGTTCTACCACAGGTTACATTTTTATCATTGACGTATTACTGCGTCCCCTGCTGATGGTTTGTGGTTTTGTGTTTGCGATGCTGGTATTAACAGCAACCGGTACGCTATTTGATGTGTTGTTTATTCCTGCTTTCCGCGATGTGCAGGGTGACTCAGTGACCGGATTGCTCACGCTGCTGGCGTTGCTGGTTGTGTATGCCCGCGTGATGGGCGGTATCATTATGTGGATATTCATGCTGCCAATCCGCTTGCCAAATTGGGTAATAAGCTGGATTGGCGACCGGGGCTATGATTCGATTCTAGGTGATGCTGTGAATCATGTAGGACGCACTTTCGTGGCTGGGTTGGGGCTGAGAGGAAATGGTGGTAAGCCGAGCCAATCAGCGAAGGATGATCAGAAACCGACCGATAAAGGTTTTAAGTGAGGTGCCTTTATGAAGAATCCATTAATCATTCGGCAATGTAAGTTTTCTCTATGGAGTAAATATTCCAAATCTTTGGCGGCTCAGGCATATAGAGAAATTATAAACGATGGTTTTTTCCAAGCAGATTACCTCTTCGGGACAGGAAAAGAAGTCTACGCCTTTGATCTAATTAATGGAGTGTTTCTTTACTGTCAGGCAGAACCAAATAGGTACTCAGGGAGGCTCGTAACTCTGGTCGAGTACGAGTTTTATAGTGGGTT
The DNA here is from genome assembly GCF_028599065.1 of Xenorhabdus sp. PR6a. NCBI lineage: Bacteria > Pseudomonadati > Pseudomonadota > Gammaproteobacteria > Enterobacterales > Morganellaceae > Xenorhabdus > Xenorhabdus sp. PR6a. The sequence continues at coordinate 26,281 of NZ_JAQRFJ010000035.1, forward strand.
CCGTGTTGCTACAGATGGTAATCACTCGTTTGTATTAGAATGGTTTTTCCACCTAGCAAGCCTCCCATTATTAAGGGCTAAAAGAGATAGGTTTTACTACAAACCTACGGAAGAGTTTGTAACTATGCTGAATGCTCGTAATCAGGGAGTTATCAACGCCACCCGCAAGCCAGGGTATACCCAATGGCGCGAGAAGATGAAACGTAAAGGCTGGCTGATTGACCGCGAGGTTGACAATCAGATCATGGCGCAACGGCGCGGTGAGCAGGTGCTGGAAATCGTTCCTCTGGAAGAACTGGAAGGAACGAGCGATATGCAATGTCGGTGAAATTCCGCTTCCTCGCTCACTGACTCGCTGCGCTCGGTCGTTCGGCTGCGGCGAGCGGTGACGGTTTAATGGCAAGAGCAATTAATTAAGTAGGCGATTCATTTGCAGAAACGCCTACTTAATTTTGTTGTTTTTAAGGTGGTTTTCTGGTGTCGGCACAAGATTTTGGTTTCTGATGTTCTGCTTTGGTGGTCTTAGAAACGCGAGGTCAGGGCTAGATAATAACACGGATGTATGCAAAAAAAACCAGTCGATTCATTTTGTCGTCATGATAGTGTCTTGAGCCTTGTAAGATGAAACTCCCAAAGGGGGTTTATTTACATGGTGCCAAAAAGACTTAAAGAGGCTCGGATAGCCGCAGGTTTATCCCAGGAAAAACTATCGGAACTGCTTGGTGTTGAAGGAGTTAACACTCGCTCTCGCCTGTCAAGTTATGAGGTAGGTAGAGCAACTAAATGCGTATATGGGAAAGGTAATCAATTGAACGTTATCCACCTAAAAGTAAAGGTAAATTTTAGGGAGTGTGCTACAATGTTGAGTCTGGTCAATGCTATTGAGGCGGGTTGAACAATGTCTGACCAACAAGAAAAAAAGCGAAAAAGAGAGTACCGGAAAGGTAGTCCATTAACAAATACAGAGTACAGCAAACGCTACGAAGCATCTCAGCCATCATCTCATGTTTTCGTTAGGGCGCTTGTGCCACGAACAGTTGTAGAAGATTTTAAAAAGCGATGTGCTGAGAAAGGTGTTCCCATGAAGGACGCGATCAGTCATGCGATGATTGATTATCTGGAAGATGACAGTAAATGGTAATACCATGAATTCTTGACGTATCAATATTCGAGTGCTAGATTCAACCACATTACTGGTACTGCGCAGCCGGAAGTGCGCTAAAGGAAGGGTGGATTCGTTAGGATGAAGCCCAAAAAGAAAAACCCCGTAATCTGTCTCGACTTGGAGGAAGAACACAGAATAACGGGGCTACACAAAGTTACTACATAGAATTATTGCTCTATGTGGTGGAGTATAGTGACATGTACAACGTTTTGCAAGTCTCTAAAAGTGCTCTTTCTGCGCAATATACGCGCAGAATATTGTGACTGATTTTAACATTCTTACCCCAGATAATTCTCCCCGCAAAGGATGGCGTAACTGTTACGTTACGAACCCCAATCCTGTCTATTCTGCACCTAAAGAATGCGCCAATCCGCCGCGTATCATCACAGCTTTACGTAAAGCGGCTGAAACATCTAACCCGGCCAGACACCCTATCTGGCGTACAGCAGATCGCTTCCATGCCATCACCCATCAGCGATTGCCGAAAGAACGTGCGATGAATAAGCACCGTGCGCGTGCGGTAAACGCGATTTGTGTGTGTTTTGCAGATCGTCTCAATATTGTTACCGGCAAAGTGTATATGACGCTGGCGCAAATCTCCGACAGTTGCGGTCTGACCACCTACAATAAGGATAGAACGCCCTGCTACAGTCGTGCCAGCCGTGCCATTAACGAGCACCTAGAAGCCATTGGTGCAATCCATTGCGACCGGGTATGGGACGAGACAACCGGCTCATGGATTCCGAACCTGATATGGGTATCTGAACTGTTTTTTACCCTGATAGGTTACGAGTACGGGAAATATGAAGCAGCACAACAGCAGCAACTGGCATGGGAAAACAAAGGGCTGAAAGAACAAGGCGAACAGGCTATTTCACTGACCGAAGCCCGCAGACGGGCAAAGGTCAGGCATATCCAGACGGCATTTGAAATACGAGCCAAAAAACGCGCGTTCAAAACGCAGCTACGTCAGGCCAGAAAACTTGCCGTGATGGAAAAGCAGCAGGCACAGGCCAAAATCCTTAATGACCTCGTTAAACTCTACACGCAGGAAGAACTGACCGCGATGGGACATGTTGAACTTAAAAGACAGGTCGAGCATCGCTATGCGGCCATGAGAAAGCTCGCCACTGCGCCTCCGCATTGATCCCTCAGTGAACCCACCCTTATCCGGCCATACGCAGCCGGAGGATTTGCCGCGTCTGTGCGAAACTGGCGCTTAAAAAACATACGATCAACCCACTACCCCGCCCCCTGAACATGATTGTGTCCCTGTAAACCGGATGCATCGGTAATTTATCCCCACTTAAATGCAAACGCAGAGTGATATAAAGATGCAATCATCAGGAATAGACGCAAATTCACTGTTTTACTTCTTTTAATTCCTTTAACAGAAAAAGAATAAGTAACGAGAAACAAACCTGTTGATAATGCCTTCGCTTGCAGCGGCATCCGCCGCGCCGCTCAGAAAAAAACCAGCCCAGAGACACCCAACGAAACTGCGCACACCTCACCCACCTGAAAAGCCGCGCCGCCCCCGGCCTTTGGCCGGGGAACAGTGCCGCTTTTAGATGGATGTTGTAACTATAATGTCGCACCGCTGTCAGTAGTGTTGCTTTGCGCTATGAGTACACGCTCCTAAGCGCCCGTAAACGGTCGCTAAGGCGGAGATACGCCACGGCTGCGGCTTTGCCTTGCCGTGACCACTCCGACCGCGTACAACCGCTCTCACATCGCTGTTAGTTCGTTATGGCTTAGCAGGAAGGGGGGATTGTCACGGCTAAAGCCGTAACGCTTTTTTCGTCCTCGCTTCGCTGCGGGGCTTCCGGCGCTTTGCGCCTCCCATGCCCTGACGGGCATAAAAAGAGAGCAATCAGGCGCTGTAATTAGTTAACTCATTGTAATTAGACGGAAATAAAGAAAATTGCAAATAATGTGTAATATTACACACCATAACATTGACAGTTATTTAGATAGTGGATATGCTTTATATAAGATGTGTAATATTACACACCATTATGGAGGGGATATGGGAAAAATTATTGCTGTCGGTAGTCATAAAGGTGGAGTAGGTAAATCGTCTTTGCTCCTGTCTATCCTTACTTTCCTTATGATGCGAGGTAAGAAATGTTGCATTCTGGAATGTGATGATCAGCGCACTATCTTCGACTGGTTAAGTGACCGGAAAGATAATGCAGACTTAACTCCAGTTGAGTACCACGAATGCTATACAGACATTCCTGAAAGAGCACGGAAGTTAGCTGCAAAACATGATTTCGTACTGATGGACACTCCGGGAAGAAAATCAGCAGAGTTTCGCAAAGCGCTGGCTGTAGCCGACATCCTTTTAACGTTTGTAGAACCCGGTGCTCAGGTTGAAATAAACACACTTGCTCGTATGGTTAATGATGTAAAAACGGCTCAGTCTGGGCTAAATACTAATTTACAGGCATGGATTGTTCTGAATAAATGCACTACCGATCCGCGCGATACAGAAGCTACAGATTTACGAAAAATGCTTAATGATGATCCTGATTGGCTGCCTGTCCCTCGCCAGCGCATTTATTACAGAAAAGCGCACAAACATGCGTATAACTGCGGAATGGGAATTCATGAGTACAACGATAAACAGGGGAATAAAGCGCGAGGGGAACTGGAGTTACTACTCAAAGAAACAGGGATACTGTGCTAGAATGATGTGTATTATTACACACTAAATAACAGGCGTAACTGACTATGGCTAAATTACCCCAGAAGATAGCAACTAACGAACGTGCCAGTGAAACAACATTGCGTGAATTTGTTAGTACAGCAGCACATAAGCCCCAGTCCGGGGCAGTTGTCACGCGAGTTAATTTGTCATTAACAAACGATGATTTAGAACGTTCGGATGGTTTACAGCAAAAACTGACACTGAGCCGGGTAGAAATTTTTCGGGCTGGATTAGTAGCACTAGACCGCATTTCTAATGAAGAACGGTTAAATATAGCCGAAGAAATTCGCAGTAACAGCCCCAAAGCAGGCAGACCACCAGTTAAAAAATGATGTGTAATATTACATATCATTTTGTTGTTGGTTAGTTGTAATCATCTAAAATGTAGATGGGGTTCTATGCCGGAACCCCAGATTTTTCCGGTGTATAGGCCATATTTGTCTAAGACTTGTGAGGTCATCATGAGCAAATTTGATAAAGAACCGATCAAGGGGCTAGATTGTGAGGAAATCGCCCTGCTTATTGATGCGCTGACAGCGCTACGCACCGAACGCGGGAAAGCCTGGAATACAGCCTGTGATATAGCTCAGGTGGCGAACAAACGTCCTCCATCGCTGAAAAAGTATGGTATTGATGAAATTGCACGGCTGGCTCGTCGGTTGGGTGCCAGAAAAACACACTGGCTGGATTGAACCAGTCTGTGCACATTTCCTCCAAAAGTCTCACCTTTATAGCCTATCTTGTTGATTATGCTAATTATGGTGTCGGATTCCCGTCATAATCGCCGGATACCTGTATTTCAGCATCCCCCCATTGCTCATGTTCTGGCTTGTCGGGGTCAAGATACTTACGGCATTTGGCATGAAGCCAGATATTCATAGGCCGCAGATTGACAACTTCCACCTCATCAAATTCAAAATCGGTATTATCAATCAGCCAGTCCTGAATAATTTCCTGAAGATCATTATCGTCAAGCTCGATTTTGCGCTCAACAAATCCCTCATCTTTATAGTATTTGACAGGAAAAACCGTCCGCATTTTCAGTTATCCTCTTTCCGTTTGTGTAAGCCGGAACCGCCGAAATTTTCGGATTCTGGAATACAGCCTCGTCCGGGCTATCCATAGTAGCTTACTTTTTCGCTTTCGACTGTACTGGTTCGGCTTTTCCGCCCAGTAAAGCCGCAAGTTGGGGTTGCAAGCGGCAAGCGCAAAATCTTGGATGTCATTAGGCTAGTAAAATAAATAATGTGTAATATTACACATTATTTATTTTACTGTTTCCGTAGAAGATAGTCATATGAGCCTTGAGCATATTCTCCGTTCACAGGCTCAGAGGTGTCCCACTTGTTTAGTATAGTTTCTGCGACTTCTGGAGTTACATCAGCGACCAAAATAACCAGTTGGATAGCGGCTTTTCTAAGCGAATTTTTTATGCGTTGAGTATCAGAATTATTTCGATCCGCCCTGTGTAGATACAAGGCGTGTCTATCCTGAAAAGCCATGTCTATAACATCAGCCCTCATGATGCGGTCAAAGCAATGATCATCATCAAGAGGGCAGGCAGGCCAGAATAAAGTTTTTACTGCAAACCGTTTAATGATAACAACACTATTTCTGTTAAGCATTTTCATCGTGTGGGATTAACTAAATAATCTTTCAAAAACTCACCTATACAATCATAGTTATTTGTATCAGGTTATTGTGTGTCTTAATCATTTCTGCTGTTATATATGTATTTCTCTTTGGCTTGCTGGTACAACAAAGAAAGCGTTTCATGTTCCTGCTTAACCCAATCGACTATTACTCCTACGTCCTTTTCAATTGCGTCTGCATAACCTACTTTGACAAGCAGGCTGAAATCTTTCAGACTAACCGTTAAGGTATATTCGTCACAACGAAAGGCAATGCAAGGTTCTAAATCAAGATTTGGACATAGTGCAAAAACACTCCCGTCTATAAGAGAACTTTTTGTTATTGTTTTTAGTTCGTGCAGCTTATTTTCCGAGATGCAGAAAAAACCACTGTCTTCCATTATTTTTCTTCCATGCCTTTCGAATGAGTAAGGAACATATTTATATTCTGATTCTTTGAAATCTATTGATATAAACTGCTCTTTTGGTATGACGCCATTAAACACATACCATGTTTTCTCTTTCGTTTTATCGCTTTTCATCCATCGCAGAAGTTGTCTGTCATTAAGCTTGTTTGTATCGACTAAACCTTCGACTCCCAACATTTTTATGTAGTCTTTTGGCTGGTTGAGTTTTCTCATTAATTTAATATATGATTCGAACTCAGGTTGATTTTTTAGCCAGTCATCGTTGATTGTTATTCTTATGGCCTGTTTATTTAGCGTGCCTCTTATTTTATCAGATGTCAGGGAGTCCCGACTGGCCTGTCGCATGAATTCTTTATTGTGCTCAGTAAGTTCTTCTGTACCGTTAACTAATCCATGACCATAAGGTAAGGGCGATGTTGTTAACCATGTATAGCCATATAAAAATTGTCCATCCACAAGGCGTACATACCCTTTATTTAATCCCTGTGAGCTTAAAATGGCATGTAGTAGCTCGACGCTCGTAAAGTGATATAATGTACTCATAAATCATCCTATTAATGAAGTAAATTCTTCTTCCGGCTCTTGCGCATAGCATGGAGCGTCTATCACTTCCATCTGTGCGAAAAACTCGGCAGCATATTCAAAGAGGCAAATCCCCATTTCTTCCGGCGGCACGTATTTCCGCATGGTATGGATTTTTTCCAGCCCTTCCCACAACGTAGATATACCAGAAATGCGCGAATCAAAGGGCAGGGGTTTTCGCTCAATCAGAGCGGGGTAGATTTCCATCACTGTTTTAGTCGTCGGCGGTAGCACTTCGACAAACCGGTTGATTCTGACTGACAGGGTTTTCGATATTTTTTCATCGTCCGGGATGTAGAATGCACGGCTGCGCACAAGACGGTCTTCCAGTGACATCACCCCTTCGCCCTCTGCCATGCCACGCAGTTCGCGCATCGTAATGCGATCTTTATCTTTCACATGGTAGGTGTCAGAGACCTGACCGGCGCTGGAGAACATGCCACTTTTGTCCTGAATCTGGCTAACTTCTGCAACTGCGCCTTGCCCCATCACATCGCGGAATACCTCAAAGGTTTTGCCAGGATCTTCAATTGACAGACAGTATTTAAGCCGGGTATTACCCAGCACAGAGGCAGTTTCACTTTTGGCGCTGCGCTCAAGACCGGGGATGTCCTGCGTACTGATTTCGCCACTGTATTTCAGTGAACGCATTTGTGCCATGAGCGTGTCCAGCCCCGGCGCAAAATACTGGCCGAGTTCGTCAGCCTGCACCAGAAACGGAAAGCGGGCTTTTTTGGCCTCTGCCAGTAACACGTCTTCGGCCATGCCCTCGATGTCGCTGCCTAAATCGCGCGAGACGTTCATACGCAGCATATTGATAAACAGGTTGCCGAGCGTTGTTGTTTCGCTGCGAGATAGCTCAGTGGAAGGGATCATGACGCACAGCAGGCGCTGGTTATGCAAAATATCCTGCATCACAATATCGCCGCTGTCTTCCGGGAAAACGTGACCGTAGGTTTCGGTAAAAAGTGCCAGCGTTTTCAGGAATTGCATGGAGCGAAATCCGTGCTGCTTGAAAGCGTCAGCATCCCATTTTTCAGGCTGTTCACGCAACGCAAGCTGGAAGCCGGGCAGGTTAGCCAGATAGGATTCCAGCGACATATAGCCCTCTTTATGCCAGTTATTTTTCAACGCTTCGTTGTACAGGGCAACCAGATTTGGCAACGGCAGGTATTCTTTAAGGCTTTGCTGAGAGAGCAGCAATTCACCGCGAGCACGCTTGTGGCACAGTGCGTTAATCAGCCCTTCAATCAGGCTCTTGGCGGACTCCTGCCACATAGCCCCTTCGGAGCCTGCCTGTGGCAGCATGGACTCGACAAGCTGGATGATGAAAGTCGGTGATGCGGTGCCGAACAGATTGACGGTGTTGGAGCGCGTTTTACGGTGTGTGTTATCAATGATCTGTTGGTGTTTGTCTTCGCTACCGGTCAGCAGGTTAACAAAGTAGACGTCTTCTTCACGACCCCAGCGCCGCGCCAGACACCAGTAAATGAATGGCAGGCGCACGTCAGCCTTACCGTCCATGTAAATATCGCCGCTGGAATGCAGCACCGCATGGACATACCACGACAGCAACACTTCGGTTTTACCTGAGCCGGTGGTGCCGACCAGAGCGGCATGACGCAGCAAATCGGCCATCGTCAGCCATATTTCTTGTGCGTTTGGTTTTCCGCGTTCATGTCCCATAAACATTACGCCGTCAGCGGGCGAGACGCGATAGGTTTTGTTTGTCCACCGGAGTCCCATGAGGCGCTTTTCTTCGGCTGTTTCGCGTGTCAGCGATTCGTCAATCATCTCTGCATCGAAAGGCAGACGAAGTGGAGGCGGATCGCGTCGCGTCGAGTATGCAGCCAGCCAGAACACCAGAATAGCGCTCAGCAGCAGCAGAAAAGCCGGATATATCAGCGCCAACAGTGCAGATAGCACACAGTACGAAACCAGCCAACGCGGTGTAATAAACCAGTCAGCTATCGGATCGTGATTTGAGGCAACAACGATTTCATCTTCGTAGGCCATAGGTCAAATACCACTCGTTACCCTGCGTTAATTGTTGAAATAGCCAGCCAGTTGCTCAGGATTTTTAACCACATCCAGCGATATTTCTTTGCCGTCTTCCGTCATGACGGACGGTGTGCCAGTGAAGCCAAGCAGACCAAACGCCTGATTGTTGGCGTTAACCCGTTCTGCTATTTCCTGCGATTGCGGCGCGTCGTTTGCTGCTGATACCTCTCCCATCATGACTTTTTTCCAGCGCTGTATGCGCTCGTTTTTATCAGCCGTCAGGACAAACTGGTTAATTATTCCTGATTTCGTTATTTGGGCGTCGTCGCCGACCAAAGATACCGGGAATACCTCAATGTTGTAATCAGCCGTCAGACGCTCCAGAGTAGGCTCAAAAGCGCGGCAATGAGGGCAGAGTGGATCAGAAAATACATACAACGTATGTGGTTTCCCTTGCGACAGTGATACGGTGAATTTGCCGCTTTTTGCCGCCTGCGCCAGTGCCTGTATCAGTTGAGGGGCAGGGGGCTGAGGTTGCGAAGCTGGCTGGGTAAATTGTTGCGTTGGTACGGTTGGGGGCTGATTCAGCGTCAGTGCAGGGGAACTTGCAGCGGTATGCAGATTCATCATTGCCCCATTGAGCGACACAATTAATGCCACTGCCGCAAGCGGCCAGAATATGAGACGGAACAGGCAAGTGCCCTTATCTGTCCAGATGTGACGGCGTAACGCGCCATTAATGCGGCGCAGCGACCGGATAGCATCATACTCGTTTTCAAAATGCAGCAGTACCGTATGCCCGATAGCGCTGTCTGCTACAAGGGAATACATCCCATTGTCGTCCCGGCTGAGTGTAAACACCACACCGGACAACGGCAGCAATACCGTTTTACTGACTGTCGCCTTGCCGCCGAAACGCAGCAAAAGGGTGGATTTGGTGATGGAAATTTTCAATTCAATACCCCCTAGAATTCGTCGAATGGTGCTGGCTCAGCGGAAGCCGGCGGATTTGCCTGTGTTGGCTGCGCTTTCGGTTCTGTGTTGTTTATGTCAGCCATTACCTCCGGGGAGTTAACAGGCTCAGGTTGTAATATCAGATGTCGTGCCAGTGCATCATGCAGAAGAACCTGCCCTTTAGGGCGTTCGAAAACAGGGCGTTGTGTTTCTCCAGTGGCGGCGAGTTCACGCTCAAGGCCGTTAGCTGCTGCCCGCACGGTAGCGGCCAGAGCCTGATATGCCGGGGTTTTGTGTGCCTCAGTTTTAAGCCATGTTTCGGTCTGGCTGAATGCAATGATGCCTGCACCTTCGACGAACTTTTTACCTCGTCCGACGCTGGATAGCGCCATCCAGAGCGGCCTGTCCAGTCCTTTCAGCCAGCGAAATTGTGCAGGCGGTAGCGACAAATCAGCATCAAGCAGGGCGTACAGGCAGGTGCGGGTGCTTCGATAGCCCTTAACCCACACCTGAAAGGAAGGGCGTTCATTGTCTTCCTGAGCGCCGGTCAGCACCGCTTTCACTTCATCCATCACCGGTGCAAATACCGGAAAGCCGTCTTTCGACTCAAGACAGGACAGATTGAGTTTATCGAAAAGCTGTTGAGCAAACGGACGGTCATTGTGAACCCTAACCCGGTAGAAAGCGGCGGCCAGCGCAGCCTCATAAGGTTTGAAGTGAAGGTTGCCATTTTTGAAACTGTCAAAATTAATCTGCTGGCGAAAAATTTTTTGTGCCCGGCGTTTACGGAACAATCGGGAACGGGTGACTAACTGGTGTTTTTCTGCAAATTCCTGTGGTGAGAGTGGTGCGGCGGATTCTTCGTCGGTGTGGTTTAGTAGTTGATCGGGAAAGGCATGATAGCGCGAGAGAATGTGAGCCACACCGGGCGAACGCTTCACCAGAATTGCCGCCAGTTGGGACAAGGTGAACTGGCGGTTAAACCGGTAGCGCTTAGACCGCAAGACGATTCGGACAGTCCATGCGGAAAGCAGGAGGTAGATCAGCACCAAAGGATAGGCCGTGGCATTAAGCAGGGTGCAGAAATTAGAAAAACTCATCGTTTCGGCATAGCGCCCGGCACTGGCAAGCATGGCAAGCGTAGTATCCCGGAACCCGGAAGACGGCAGGATGAAGTCGTAAAAGTGGAACATGAGATAACTGTAGCTAAAGACAATATTGCCAGAACCACCGAACCAGAGCAGAACATGCAGGACAATTAGCGCGATGATAATCAGCCCGACCAGATATTCCGTTGGCATCCCTTTTTGCATATCAGAACCCCAAAGATTTTTTATAGACCCGTTGAATATACCCGTTTTTAAGGTGTGGGGTGGCGGAGTGGTAGCGACCTATACCTTCCCAGAAATCACCACCTGCGCGGATGATATTAAACTTGACAATGTAGGCTGCGGAGTACGCGGAGGTGCAGAAATCGTGGGTTAACTGGTATTCGGTTATGCCAAAATCGCGGTAAAGGCGATTCGCCCAGACAGTATTAATCTGGAATGCGCCAAAATCATAGGTGCCGTTTTTGTTCTTGTTTTTCATGCCGGGCATCCCACCCTCGGTCAGCCAGAGACTGACCAGCCCTCGCAAGGGAATTTGATAGCGGGCTGCGGCTTGCTGCATACAAGCCGGAACTTCGATTGCTGGCGGGGTATCTGCCGTCATTATAGTGCGTCCTTTTGTTACCCGATAACTTATTGCATATAACAGCAATTTATGATAACAAAAATATCAGTGTTTGTACAAAATATCAACGGGGTTTTGACATGGATAAATATCATCAGTTAGCGCGAATTGCAGTAAAAGCAGAGTGTGATGAATACTATCTTACTGCGTTGAAATTCTGGCAAAAAGCCATAAAAACAAAAGGAGGTATTTCACACAGGGAATGGGTGAATAAAAGGATTGAAATGTGTAAAAATAAAAGCGAAAGAAAACGGATAAGTGATTACCATTTTTAAGCGAAATGAACTTTCCCCCGTTGTTGTGGATAACGCAGACTGTTTGCAGGGGATAACCTTCGGCAAGCAGCGAAGTAGCTACAAAAGCCATGTGTGGTTA